>CBFHXS010000119.1:1398-6451 GCA_965659845.1 Brumimicrobium sp. | reverse complement strand
CTGATGCTCCATTTCAGCAACCTTTCTTTTGGATTGAGCTTTCTTGCTGAATCGTTCATATAACGCTGTTATAGGACTTTGCAAAACATCCACACCCGTAACCGTTCGTGTTTCCCTCATACTCAACTCTTCCCTCTCCTCCTTAATTGTTTCGAGAGATTTAATAGGATGCACAGTAACTGGATCATACTCCTGAATCTTATTCGGGAGATAGACTAATGTGTCTACCGTACAATTCTGAGAATGGGGAATATTAATCACTACTTTTTTATAACCTTGGACTGAGAAAGCTATCTCATCACCTGGATTAACGTAAACAGCGAATTTTCCTGAAGGCTGACCGAAAACACCTTGCTGTGTAGTTAGATTGATAACCATCAAGTTATAAAAACCTCTCCCATTCAATGTATCCAGTACACTGCCCTTCAAGTAGATTTCATCACATTGACTTTTTACAGAAAATGTAAACAACAATAGCATCACAAAGAAAATAAGTTTCATAAAACGAATATAATCAAACCACAGCATTGAATAGAGTAATTAACATACATTTAGACAGAGTTACACATGTAATCATTAGCTAAACCACATGTTTACTCTTGTATACTTATCGGGATTCAAGAACCCTATATCATATTACTTATGTAAACATTGTTTTATCAGTTAAAGTTCACTAATTTTACACCCCAATAAAAATTATGAAACGCGTCGTAGTAGGATTATCCGGAGGAGTTGACTCAAGTGTAACCGCACACCTGCTCAAAGAGCAAGGGTATGAAGTCATAGGTTTATTCATGAAGAATTGGCACGATGAAAGTGTCACTCTATCTGATGATTGCCCCTGGATAGACGACTCAAACGATGCTTTACTTATAGCTAATGCATTAAACATCCCTTTTCAAGTTATTGACCTCAGCAAAGAATATAAAGAGCGCATCGTGGATTACATGTTTAATGAATATGCATCTGGAAGAACCCCAAATCCCGATGTATTGTGCAATAGAGAGATCAAGTTCGACGTTTTTCTTAAACAGGCCATGGAATTAGGTGCCGACTACGTTGCAACGGGCCATTATTGCCGAACTGTAAAGGGAGACAACGGAAAAGTAAAACTATTAGCAGGAGTAGATAAAAATAAAGACCAATCTTACTTCCTCTGTCAATTACAGCAAGACCAACTGAAGAAAGCCCTTTTCCCTATTGGCCACCTACAAAAGAGTGAGGTTCGCAACATAGCGCGCAACGCAGGACTTGTTACAGCTGAAAAGAAAGATTCTCAAGGCCTATGTTTCGTAGGCAAAATAAGCCTTCCAGATTTTTTACAGCAGCAACTCAAGGCTAAAAAAGGTGACGTACTCGAAATACCTGAAGATCTTGATAGCCTTAAAAATTACCATGAGATCCCACACGAAATCGAGCATATTGAGATGCTATCAAAGCCTTTTAGCTTCACTCAAGATCAAGGAGTAAAAGTCGCTGAGCATCAAGGTGCTCACTTCTACACAATTGGTCAAAGAAAAGGATTAAATATCGGTGGTCGTCCGAAGCCATCCTTTGTTGTTCAGACTAACACAAAGGAAAACGTTGTATACTCTGGACAGACATCTGAGCATAAGGCCTTAAACAGGATCGCATTACGTATAGAGGAAAGCACCATAACATACACTGATGATGCGCATCAATTAAACCCAGGAGAGTCTCGTTCTTATCTTTTCAAAATTCGATATAGACAACCAATGCAGAAGGGATTGATTATCCGCAAAGAAAGTGGTGTATATGTCCTATTTGAGAAATATCAACGGGGTATTACACCTGGACAATTTTGTGCATTTTACGACGACGAAGAGCTAATCGGGTCAGGCGTCATAGCTTCTTAACATTCGGAAAAGTATCCTTAAATGTTCCGTCTTTATAAAAGACAACAATTCTTTCGATCTCCTTCTCCGCAGTTCCACTTAACTCATTAGGAACAACTTCTTTTTGGAAGGTTGAATGATCATTTTCGGGAGGCTCAGTGGAATTATCTGAATATGAGACAACCTTGTCTTTACCACTCTGCTTTCCAGTGATTAGCCATTGTGCGTTCACCTTAGGAAAAGCGTCTAGCGTTTTTTGAATAAAGTCTAAACTAGGCTTATTTCTTCCAGCCATTATATGCGAAATACTTGACCGCTGAACGCCTACCCTGTCTGCAAAACTTGCATTGGATAAGTTATTCATTTTAATTACCATTTGTAAACGATCTTTGATTGACATATCTTAATCCATTTTTCACTTGTTGTTTACAAATATAATACACTTTTGTAAATATAAGCTCATTTTTTTTTTTTCAATACCAGATAAATTTCATTCAATACTATACAATTGTAAATCCATAACACATCGCTCATCATCACTTAGATTGAATCTTAAGATGTTTGTATTTATTTAATCAGCAGCACTACCCTGCACAACTTTCAAATGATAAAGAATAATTCACCCTACACTATCGCACAAAAAAAAGGGAGTCGAAACTCCCTTTACAAACAACAACAAAACTATGATTATTTACTAGCTTAACTAGTTTCTAGAAAAACTAAAGAAAATACTTTCGTATTCTGGTTTTTTCGGTTTCGGCGCGAGTCGCACCACATCCATTAATTTAGCTACCTCGTGAATACTCAATGAGCTTTCAGCTCCTTTTTGCGCATGAACCTCTAATTGCTTTTTAGCATGAGATACTGCATTGTCGATCATAAAGTTTGTATGTGCTATCATAATTATCAAATTTTATATGCACTGTTACGGACTCTTTTTTAATAGGTTTCACTTTTTCCATAAAAAATTGACATTTCTAAACAAGTTTTTCAAGTTGAATGTGTGACGAAAGTTATTAAATCACTGTATTACAGGTTTTTATGTTCTTAGATTGTTTTTCACATCTTTATTGATTTTTCTATGCCGAAAATATAAAACTATGATAATCAAAAGGTATAGCGGTAATAGCACTACTCCAATAATGCGTTTAACAATGGATTTTGAAGTAACCTTCTTCTTTTCGATCTTCTTCTCTTCATTTTCGGCTGAGTCAGCCAATCCAAAAAAGTTCATCGCCCTTCGGTAAAGTATTTCCTCCAGACCATACTTTTGAATTTCAGATGGAGAGAAATCTCCTAAACTGATGATAAAGTTTATTAACAACTTTTTAAGTTCTTTTAATCCTATTAAACTTAATTGAAGCAATGTTTGCTTAAATGAGACGAGAGAATTAAAAAGATCTTCAAGAATCTCTCTGTCTTCTTTAGAAATTGATACTGTCATGTTTTACTGATTGGTTTGGACAAATATCGGGGTGATTAAAGATTCGTAACATCAAATTAAGTAATAACATGAAATTAAGTTGTAACTTTGAACTTAATTAAGTAAATTAAGCTTTGATTAAGTGAGATTAGCAGGTACATATCATCCAATTTCTTATTTACTTAATAAGATCCCCCTATACATTCCAGGAATAAAGGATGTTCAAGCCATATGGTGCGACACTTCTAAAAATATTCGATCAACATTTAATGAAGCCCCAGCAGATGGAGAAAATCGAGTCCTTTTTCAAAAATGGAGGAATCAATCTTTTAAGTCTCTATGGCTAGAGAGCTTTGATCCTTTTCAGCCCTACCCTAATCAATCAAAGCAGATGACCCTTGATGATGAGGATGAATTAAAGACGTTGATTTTGTCATTCGATTCTATTTATGATGAACATCAGGATATTATTGTAATAAATTTTCCCAAGAATCTATTTCTTAAAAATTTCAATGTTTCATTTTCTGGTATATCATCCCAAGAAAAATTAGTACTGAGTAATTTATTATCCTCGATTCTACATACAGAGCACGATCAAAGCATAAAAGAACAGCACTTTTTAAAGCAATTGAGCAATCATAGTAAATACAACAAGGAGAAAGCTCAACTACTCGAAGAACAACTCAAAACTTCCGAGGAACTCTATAGCTCGGCTATTTATACCATATTAAATGAATTACTAGAAGAATTTGAAAAAGGATGGAACACCGCATTCAAAATAGATAAAGAATTAGTTAAATACTTTGCTCGTGAAAAACTGAGTCTTGCCGAAATTAAAAAGCAAGTTGAAGAAATAGCAACTATCGCTTATCACTTGAATTATAATTCAAAAGAAATTATTATTGACAATTCATATTTACATGCAGTTGAGAGTGATAAACAAGAAAAGAATTCTACCCCTTCTCACATACAGGCTGAAGACAGAATAATTCAGTTATTGGATCGATATGAGGAAGCTGCATATAAAATAGACACCAATAATGGTATACTTAATGCAAAGGAAATTGCCCAGCGTTTAGATCCTCCTGTTACTCCTCCAGCGATAACAGACGCGGTCAAGAAGAACAAGCGAAAGATAAGCTATTTTTTACAACAATATCCAAATCGATGGAAATTAACAAGAGCTGCAATTAAACCAATCCAAAGATTAGATCAAAGCAGTCCAAACAGGGGGTTTCGTGCTATCTCTTGAGTGTTGAAAAATGGAGTATAACTTAATTCCATACTAGAGTATTGAGTTACATCTTATGCTTAATTTCGTAATAAAAGAGGTGAAATGAAATACTTATTATCTGTCCTCCTGCTAATTAACCTAAGTGCATTATCACAAAAGGCTCCAGAACTAAAAGAGATAATGAATGGACCCAAATTTATTGGTTTCCTTCCTGAAAATATACAATGGGCTAGAGATGGAAAAACATTCTATTTCGAAAAAGAAGCTGAGACAGAAAAACAATACTTTGCTGTTTCCTTAACAGACAATAAGAATACGCAAATAAAATATGCTAATAAACTGAACGCACCCTCTGTTGATCGGAGAATGTACTCTAGAAATCAATTATACAAACGCCACAATGGAAAGCTTGTTACCATAGATAAAAAAGGAAATTCAAAGCCACTACTTGACTTAAATGGTCACATATACAATATTCAGCATGTATTGAACGAGAATCGAGTATATTTTGAAATGAACAGTAATCTTTATCGATTTGAC
>CBFHXS010000119.1:0-1388 GCA_965659845.1 Brumimicrobium sp. | reverse complement strand
ACATATACAATATTCAGCATGTATTGAACGAGAATCGAGTATATTTTGAAATGAACAGTAATCTTTATCGATTTGACTTATCCAATAATTACTTAGCCCAAATCACTCAAATTGATAATAAGGATAACAATGGAATTAAAAAAACTGAAGACTACCTATCCTCTCAAGAAAGACAACTTTTCATTGAAAGGAATAAGAAGGTGAATAAAAAACCCTCTCGAGTAATCATTTCGTCTGAATCCATGGATATTCAATCCATCCAAGTTTCTCCGAATGAAGAGTTCTTAGTATTTAGACTTAGTAAAAGAGCTCAACCTCCCTACACTGATGTCATGAACTTTATTTCAGAAGATGGGTTTGCTAAAGTTCAAAAAGCACGACCTAAAGTAGGAACTGTAGCTCCTCCTGAAATGAAATTTGGAGTTTACTCGTTTGAGAAAGACACCACAGTCTTAATTGACTTTGATTTTTTACCTGGCTTAAAAACGGCTCCTGAATATTACACTGCATATGGTCGAGATATGCAACTTTCAAATAATAAGGACGTTATCATTCATAAGGCAAAGTTCTCTCCAAATGGTGAACATCTCCTTATTTCAATAAAAAGCTTTGATAACAAGGACCGCTGGATCATCTCTTATGATTTAATCACAAATGAATTACTTACAGTTGATCATCAACATGATAATGCATGGATCGGTGGACCGGGAATTTCTAGTTGGAACTATAACCCAGGCAAACTAGGTTGGATAGACAATGAGAGAGTCTATTACCAAAGCGAGAAAAGTGGATATTCTCATTTATATAGTTTCGACATTATCAATAAAACAACAGAGACTTTGACTAACGGGAATTGGGAAGTACATAACGCAGTTCTTAGTAAAGATGGAAATATCTTTTACGTTACCGCAAATGAGACGAACTCTGGTAATCGTTCATTTTACCACTTGAACATCGAAACTAAAGAGCTCACCCCCATACTTCAACAAGACGGAGCATACGAGGTACAAATAAGTCCAGATGAAAAACAATTGGCTTTTCGATATTCATACAAGAATAAACCTTGGGAGGTCTATACTGCAAAAAATAAAAAGGGCGCAAAAATTCAACAGGTCACAAATTCAACAACAGATAAATTTAACGCATACAATTGGACCGCTCCTGATGTTGTTGACATACCAACTGAAAATGGATTGACTTCAAAAGCTAGGGTATATACTCCCGTTGACTCTGTCAAAAATGGTGCTGCCGTCATTTTTGTTCATGGTGCTGGATATTTGCAGAATGCACACAATTATTGGAGTGGTTACTACAGAGAATATATGTTTCATCATATATTGCTTGAACAAGGATTTACTATCTTGGATATTGACTACAGAGCTAGCAAA
>CBFHXS010000118.1:0-6656 GCA_965659845.1 Brumimicrobium sp. | reverse complement strand
CTAAATCTTTAGAAGCTATTACTAATTCAGTAGCAGCAAGTTCTAAGAATCATGATTGGTTAGATTGGGATTCATCAAAAATGACAGGTACAGTTTTGAGTCTTCCATCGAGAGAAATGATCCCTGAAAACATCAAGGAACAGCTAATCGTCGAATTATATTCTAAATAAAAATAACGAATTAACATGGCTATATTAGATTTTCAAAAACCGGATAAGGTTATCATGATTGAATCTAATGAGCACGAAGGTCAATTTGAGTTTCGTCCATTAGAACCAGGTTATGGTATCACTGTTGGTAACGCACTAAGACGTATCCTTCTTTCTTCATTAGAAGGGTTTGCGATATCTTCTATCCGCATAGAAGGAGTAGAGCACGAATTCTCTACGATTAAAGGAATTGTAGAAGATGTTACTGAAATCGTTTTGAATTTGAAGCAAGTTCGTTTCAAGCAACAGATTGAAGGACAAGACGAGGAAACTGTAGTAATTTCTATTGGTGGACAGGAAACTTTTTCTGCTGGTGATATCGGTAAATTCACAACGGCATTCCAAGTATTGAATCCAGATTTAGTGATTTGTAACATGGAACCTTCTGTGAAACTTGATATTGAATTGAAGGTTATCAAGGGAAGAGGATATGTTCCTGCTGAGGAAAACAAAACTGCAGGTGCAGCATTTGGAACAATTTTCATTGATTCAATCTTTACACCAATAAAGAATGTGAAATATGCGGTAGAAAACTTCCGTGTTGAGCAAAAAACAGATTACGAAAAATTAGTTTTTGACATCATTACTGATGGATCGATTCATCCAAAAGATGCTTTGCAAGAGGCAGCTAAGATTTTGATTCACCACTTCATGTTATTCTCTGACGAGCGTATTACATTAGACAGTGAGATCAAGTCTGAAACTGAAGAATTCGATGAAACATCACTTCATATGCGTCAACTTCTTAAAACGAAGTTGGTAGATTTAGATCTATCTGTACGTGCATTGAACTGTCTTAAGGCAGCGGATGTTGAGACACTTGGAGACCTTGTTTCTTACAACAAAAATGACCTATTGAAGTTCCGTAACTTCGGTAAAAAGTCATTGACTGAGTTGGAAGATCTTGTTGAATCTAAAGGATTGTCTTTCGGAATGAATGTGTCTAAATACAAATTAGACAAAGAGTAAAACTAGAATTAAGCAATTAAAATGAGACACGGTAAGAAAATAAATCACTTAAGCAGAAAGACAGCACACCGTAAGGCTATGCTATCTAATATGGCTTGCTCTCTTATTCAGCATAAACGCATTGAGACAACTGTAGCAAAAGCAAAAGCTTTGAGAGTATATATAGAACCTCTTTTGACAAAGTCAAAATCGGATTCAACTCACTCTAGAAGAGTTGTTTTCCGTTATTTACAAAGTAAAGATGCGGTAACAGAGCTTTTCAGAGAAATATCTCCAAAGATCGCAGATCGTCCAGGTGGATACACACGTATTATTCGTTTGGGTAATCGACTAGGAGATAACGCTGAAATGTGTATGATCGAACTTGTTGATTACAACGAGTTGATGACTAAAGAGCCAAAAGAGAAGAAAACACGTCGTTCTCGTCGTGGTGGAAGCTCAGCTAAGTCAAACGATACTGCTGAAAAGGCAACTGAAGCTAAAGAAGAAGCTCCAAAGTCGGAGAAGAAAGAAGCTGCTCCAAAAGCTGAAAAGAAAGAAACAGCTAAAAAAGAAGAGCCTAAAGCAGAAAAGAAAGAAGCGAAAAAATCTGACGATAAGAAAGCAGATGCTCCTAAAGCTGAAAAGCCTGCTCCTAAAAAAGAGGAGAAAAAGGAAGATAAGAAAGACGACAAAGAAGAGAAATAATCTTTGTATCGTTCAAAGAGACGAGGCTGTCTATTTATATAGGCAGCCTCTTTTGTTTTTTATGTAACTTTGCAAAATAATGCATAAAGATTCACAACATAAGTCGGGGTTCGTTAACATAGTGGGTAGTCCAAACGTTGGAAAATCAACTTTGATGAATCAACTATTGGGAGAGAAGTTATCCATAGTTACGTCCAAAGCGCAGACTACCAGACATCGTATTCACGGGATATTGAATGAAGAGGATTATCAGATAGTTTTCTCTGATACTCCCGGTGTGGTTAATGCTTCTTATGAGTTGCATCAATCGATGATGTCCTATGTTGAAACGTCATTGAAAGATGCTGACGTTCTATTAATGATTACAGATGTTTTCGAAGATGAAATGAATCATAAGGATACATTGGATAAGATTAAAAAACTGAATGTTCCAGTTATTTGTCTGGTGAACAAAATTGATCTTAAAAGTCAGGAGGATGTTGCCGAAAGATTAGCGTATTGGCAAGGTGTTTTACCTAATGCAGAGGTTCTTCCAATATCAGCATTGCACGGGTTTAATGTAGCTCCAATCCTGGAAATGATTTTAGATAAATTACCTGAATCCCCTCCATATTTTGATAAAGAGAGTATTTCAGACCGACCAATGCGTTTCTTTATTTCAGAAATTATCCGAGAGAAGATATTTCTGAATTTAAAGAAAGAGGTGCCTTATGCTTGTCAAGTTGAAGTAACCGATTACGTTGAGGAACCAGAGATAATAAAGATTCGGGCTGTCATAATTGTAGAAAGAGATTCTCAAAAAGGAATCATTATAGGAGCGAAAGGTAGACAACTGAAGTACATTGGAATGGATAGTCGAAAGGATATTCAAAAGTTTGTAGGGAAGAAAGTGTTTCTTGAAACCTTTGTCAAAGTAGACAAGGATTGGAGAAACAATGAGAATAAATTGAAGAAATACGGATACTAATTATGGGTAATATTATTGCCATTGTAGGTCGACCTAATGTAGGTAAATCTACTCTGTTTAATCGTTTAACAGAATCTAGACAAGCCATTGTCGAGGAGATGCCTGGAGTAACGCGAGATCGCATATACGGTAAGGGTAACTGGAACGGTCAAGACTTTTCTGTTATAGATACAGGTGGGTATGTAAGAGGTTCTGAAGATATATTTGAAAGCGAAATTCGTAAGCAAGTAGAAATTGCAATTGATGAAGCTAACGCAATCATTTTTGTAGTCGATGTTATTACAGGTATTACGGATTTGGATGAGAAAGTTGCGGATATGCTTAGGAAGGCAAAAAAGGACGTCTATATAGCAGCGAATAAAGTTGATAATACCAAACTCGTTGGTGTTTCTTCTGAATTTTGGTCTTTTGGTGTAGGTGATGTCTATGACATCTCTGCCACTAACGGTTCTGGTACTGGTGACCTTCTTGATGATATCGTCGGTAAATTTGCTAAAAAGCCTGATGAGGAAGAATCAGATTTACCCAAGTTTACAATTATTGGTAAACCAAATGTTGGAAAGTCCTCATTGGCAAATGCATTGATCGGTGAAGAGCGTAACATAGTAACTCCTATTTCAGGCACTACTCGTGATGCCGTCAATACTAGGTATAATGCCTTTGGTTTTGACTTTCTATTGATTGATACTGCTGGTATTAGAAAGAAAGCTAAGGTGCATGAGGACATCGAGTATTATTCAGTGTTAAGATCAGTTCGTGCGATAGAAACTGCAGATGTTTGTATTTTTATGATTGATGCTACCGAAGGTGTTCAGAAGCAGGATCTACATATCTATTACATGTGTGAGAAAAATCATAAAGGAATTGTAGTTCTTGTCAACAAATGGGATCTCATTGAAAAGGGAAGTAAAACTACCAAAGAAATGGAAGATAAAGTGCGCCAGCAACTAGCGCCTTTTAATGATGTCCCTATCATATTTACTTCAACAGTAACTAAGCAGAGAATCCATAAGTCTTTGGAAGCAGCTATGAGGGTATATGAGAACCGAACGAAAAAAATACAAACATCGGTACTCAATGAAGTTATGCAAGAAGAAATTGAGAATAATCCGCCTCCTTCAGTAAAAGGGAAGTACATTAAGATCAAATTTGTTTCACAGTTACCAACGCATGCCCCGGCATTTGCATTCTTCTGTAATTTGCCGCAATACGTAAGAGATAACTATAAAAGGTTCTTGGAGAATAAGTTGCGAGAGCATTTTGATTTCGAAGGTGTTCCCGTAAGGATTTTCTTCAGGAAAAAATAAAACGGTTGCATTGAATAATACAACCGTTCTATTTAAACCAATCATAAACCAACCAGAAAGTTACATTAAAGACGTTAAGCTATTGGAAAGGGTTGGAAAAAAGTAAAAAACGTCTCGTTTATAACGGTTCTTTTGTATCTTCATCCATGAAATTTTATTCCTTATGCCGTTTAATGCAATTTTTGGCTGGATTATAAAAAAGCGAATTCACCAGATTGAGCTTTTTAGAAAATACCCAAAGGAGGTACAGAAAGAATGGTTAGAAAGATTAATTGAAAATGGTCGCAGTACGCGCTTTGGTGAAAAATACCAATTTGACGCTATAAATAACTATCAGGATTTCAGTTCAAAAGTACCATTGCAAAATTATGATGATTTAAAATCTTGGGTTAATCTTGCAATAGAAGGAGAGGATGATGTTCTATGGCCAGGAGAAACAAAATGGTTCGCAAAATCATCAGGTACAACTTCTGATCGCAGCAAGTTTATTCCTGTTACGAAAGACTCTCTTGAGGATTGCCATTATAAAGGAGGCAAGGATCTATTAGCTATTTACTACTCTCATTTCCCCAATACTAAGCTTTACAAAGGAAAGCATCTCGTAGTTGGAGGAACTGCAACACAGAATAACTTTCGTCCTGATAGCTACATGGGGGACCTATCTTCAATTATTCTTAAAAATCTACCGTGGTGGGTTGAGATTAAGCGAACCCCCTCTCGTGAGATTGCGTTAATGAGTGAATGGGAAGAGAAGATAGAGCGGCTTGCAGAAACTACAATGCATGATGATGTTTCTAGTATATCTGGTGTTCCTAGTTGGACATTGGTTTTGCTGAATCGTATTTTGGAAAAATCTGGTAACAAAGACATTAGAGAAGTTTGGCCTAATTTAGAACTCTATATGCATGGGGGAGTTAGTTTTACTCCATATGAAAAGGAGTTTAAAAGGTTAATTCCGCATGAAGATATGCATTACATCGAGTCGTATAATGCTTCTGAAGGCTTTTTTGGTATTCAGGATCAGATTGGAGGAGACCTGCTGTTAATGTTAGATTATGGTATTTTTTTTGAATTTATTCCTATGGATAAATATGCTGGAACAGATTCCAGAACTGTTTTGGGAATACAGGATGTTGAGCTTGATAAAAATTATGCTGTAGTGATTTCAACAAATGGTGGACTTTGGAGATACATTATAGGAGATACTGTTAAATTCACGAGTATTGCACCATACAGGGTTGTCGTTACTGGACGGACAAAGCATTTTATTAATGTATTCGGTGAGGAAGTCATTATCGAAAATACTGATCAAGCACTTCGGGAAGCTTGTGAGGCAACAGATGCTTTATTGAAAGATTATACTGCTTGTCCAATCTTTATGGAGGAAGGCAAACAAGGCGGCCATGAATGGTTAATAGAGTTTACTAAAGCGCCAGAAGATCTTCATAAGTTTTCTCTTATTTTGGATGAATCTTTAAAGAAGATTAACTCTGATTATGATGCGAAAAGAACGAATGACTTAACGTTAGCTTTTCCAGAAGTGCATCAGGCGAAAAAAGGTGTTTTTGAGTATTGGTTAAAAATGAAAGGAAAGTTAGGAGGTCAGCATAAAGTTCCTCGTCTATCAAACAGTCGTGAAATATTTGATGAAATAATGGCGTTAAAAGGTGGTACGGTACTTGCTAATGATTGATCACTATGAGACTCCTATTCTTAACATATTCGATTTTTGCGTTCTTGAGTTTAAATGCACAGAAGCGAGATTGGAAACTTATAAATGTATATGAAAGCAAAGATATTGATGCCTGGGATGTTGACCCCATGGGGAAATTAATAATTGCTGAAAGAGATATACTGGTTAAATTAGATACTTCTTTCTCAATACAGTTTACCCAAAGTACAAAGCAGTTGGGAGAGGTGGAACAACTTGACGCAGCTCACTCCTTAAAAACTTTAGTGTTTTCTGAGGTACAGCAATATGTTAGTTTTGTAGATAACACATTAACGTTTCAAGAGGGAATAAAAGACCTCTCAGAGTATAATGTAGCATATGCAACCAACGTTGGATACTCCAATCAGACGAATCGATTTTGGGTATATGATGGTGACAACTCTCAATTACTATTGATAGATGAAACGGGAAATCAGATCTCTAAGATTAATAATCTATCAGCTATAACAGGTGGTATGCAGCCACAAGACTTGTATGAGCGAAATAATGAGTTGCTTTTATTTTACGAAGATATTGGTGTCTTCTTTTTTGATTATTATGGAAGCCTGATCAGCCACTTTTCAATAGAGAACGCAAAGGCAGTACATTTCACTAAAGATTATTTGTTTTTTGTGGTAAAAAACACAGTTGTGAGAGTAAACCGAAAGACCCAGGAAAGGATTGGATATAATCTCCCTGATGAAGAGATATCCGGTATTCGAGTGAATGGAAATAGTTTATTTTTAGAGGTACCGCAGGGAATCAAGAAATATTCTCTTATTCCTAAATAATCTCCCTTTTTTAAA
>CBFHXS010000117.1:0-6762 GCA_965659845.1 Brumimicrobium sp. | reverse complement strand
ACTTTAATGAAAACAATCTTAATTCGCTAACTAAAAGAATAGAGAAGGCAACAACAAAGGTCATTAATACTTGATCTTTTATCAACGTCATAGACAAAACTGTTTTCCAATTTTCTTCGCCAAAACCATCCCACAGCAATAAAGCAAAAGAAGCAAAGAAAATTCCATTTGCGGGAGTAGGAAGGCCCATGAATCCAGTCGATTGCCTCTTATCAAGATTGAATTTAGCCAATCTAAACATGCTGAAAAAAGGTAGGATTAGAGCAACGAATGGTAATACTAAATACCATCCATAAAAATGATTTGGATAGTAAGGATTCATGTTTCCAACAAGGTCATTCAGGAAAATTGTCACCCAATAACTTACGCTATAGCCCATTGTTCCGTCAAGCCATAATTGTTCTATACCTCCATCTTGTTCTACAATTATATCCCAAGATCCAGATAGAATCAAAAGCACAAATACGATCATACCCGGTGCTACTCCAAAAGTTACAAGATCAGCAAGAGAATCCAATTGTTTTCCCAATTCACTTGGTTGTTTTAACATGCGAGCGGCGAATCCATCGAAAAAATCAAAAATCGCTCCTACGAAAATCGCGAGTACGGCCCATTCTAACCTTCCAGAGAAAGTGAATATTATACTCATAACCCCCGATAGAAGATTGAAACCTGTTAAGATATTTGCTACTGTAAACATATTACAAAGAAACAAAAAAAAGGTGACGAGAAATCGACACCTTTAAAATGAAATAAAGTCTTGCTTAGAATTTAAATGAAAGTCCACCTGAAACCAAAGGTCCTCCTAGTCCAATTTCAGCATTCAAGCCAATATTCTCTGTAAAGTAGTATCGCATACCAGCACATACTCTTGCAGAGAATTGAATTAGTGTTAGGTTAGAAAGGTCATCGTCTATTTCAGTTCCGTTTTCAAATGTAGTTCTGAACCTGTTATTCGAGCCTGCTCCAACTCCAAAATAAGCATCCAAGTCAGGGTTAGAAATGTCAAAGTGATAGTTGAATCGCAATTGAACACGCAAACGTTTCATGTCATACTCATAGCTGCTAACTTGAATTTCTTGATTTCCATTTCCGTCAGTTATGGTGTCATTTGCGTTGAATGTTATATTTCGAGAATTATAAATGGCATCAACTCCCAATCCGATTCTATCACCTACCATGTACTCAAATCTAATACCTGCGGGACCAATAGATCGAGCGTTGAAATTGACATTTCCTGGATTCTGATCTTCGACAGCCTCAATAAACGCCTTGCCGAAATTTGGACCTCCATAATAAGGGTCGATAATGATATTTCCTTGACGAGTCGCCTGACCCAATGCAGAAATAGAACTGATCAATGACACTAATAAGATCATTGTCGGTAAGTAAATGATTTTTTTCATAATGTTAATTTTAAATAATTTTGATAAACATCCCAAATTGTGTGCCAAGTTAAAAAAAAAACTGATTAGAATTTAAAAAGAAATATTTTTCAATATTGATTGTTCCACGAGTGAATTTATATTGATCTTTTTTTTTAATACAGCAATTTTTCACGATTTTTACAGTTTTATTAGTCTATGGAAATTAGAGTACTTGTACCTTCACTTCTTTTTATTCTGTTGAGTTTGCAAAATATTGTAGCTCAAGATGAAAGTTCGGTTGCTCCTAAATACTCAAATGAATTCTTGCAAATTGGTGTGGGGGCTCAATCTTTAGGATTGGGTAATGCTATGGTGGCAGGGGTTGATGATGTTACGTCTGTTTATTGGAATCCTGCAGGATTAACGAAAGTTCAAAATAAACTCGATGTCGGTTTGATGCATTCCGAGTATTTTGCAGGCATTGCCAAATATGATTACATTGGTTTGGCTCATAGTATCGATGATAGAAGCGCTATTGGATTTGCAGCTATTCGCTTTGGTGTTGACGATATCCCTAATACTACACAACTCATAGATAACGAGGGGAATATTGATTACGATAGAATTACTCTATTTACGGCCGCTGATTATGGATTTCTATTTTCTTATGGTCGGAAATTATCGATACCTGGAATGAGCATTGGTGGTACAATTAAAATCGTTCATAGGCGTGCTGGGGATTTTGCGAGAAGTTGGGGGTTTGGTTTAGATGGTGGACTTCAATATTCACCGGATGACAAATGGCATTTTGGTTTGATGGCTAGAGATGTAACTTCTACTTTTAATGCGTGGGTGTTTGATCTTGATCAGCAGATGCAAGAGGTGTTCGTTGAAACAGGAAATGATATTCCTGAAAATGGATTAGAGTTGACCCTTCCTAGATTTATTTTTGCGGCTCAACGAAGGATTAATACCGGCTGGAATAATATTCATGTTTCTCCAGAGTTTAATTTTGTTTTAACAACCGATGGAAGACGAAATACTCTCGTTCAGTCAAATCTCTTAAGTATTGATCCTCTATTGGGAATGGAAATCGGCTGGAAGGATATCGTAGCTGTGCGAATGGGGGTAAATAATTTTCAGTATGTAAAGGAATTTGATGATTCAGAATCCTTAATTTTTCAACCAAATGTCGGTATAGGTGTTTCATTGAAAGGAGTTACTTTAGATTACGCTTTTACGAATATTGGAAATCAATCTGAAGCGTTGTTTTCTCATGTAATTTCCCTTAAATTTGGTTTTAAAGATTAATAATCAATTTGGTAAGGAATTCACTCATAGCTTTCGTTTTGTCTTTCTTGACATTCGGCTCCATTTCTCAAGATTACGGAAATGAATGGATCGACTATAACCAGACTTACTACAAGTTCCCTGTTGTTGAAGACGGAATATATCGTATTACATACTCCGCACTGCAGTCTTCTGGTATTCCAGTATCTTCTTTGACTCCAAATCAATTACAAGTGTTTGGTAAGGAACAAGAGATTCCCCTTTATGTAAATGATGGAGGGGATAATTCATTTGACTTAGGGGATTATATTGAGTTTTACGCCCAGAACAATGATGGTTGGTTAGATTCACTTTTATACGATTCTAGTGATGACATCGGGAATCCGGGTTATTCACTATACAATGATACACTTTATTATTTTTTCTCTTGGGACCCAACAGGTTCGGGTCTGCGTTATATAGACGAGACGGCTGTAAATTACCAAGTATTTACGCCTGCAGATTATTTTTGGGAAACTTCCACAGTCAACTATAATAGTTCTTATTACGGAGGCTTTTCGCTAAGTAATGTTTATACCTCATACTATTCCCCTGGAGAAGGTTGGGGAGGACCGAATTATAATGGAGCTTCTGGTTTTACTACTGCTGTTCCTTTACAAACAAATTCTCCTTATACTGGTTCCGGTGCCCCAGCAGCTGTTTTTCATGCAAAAACAAACGCAAATTCGAATGCATCTTTTTCAGGTCAGGGAAATCATCATCTTGTTTGGGAACTGGGAAGTAATAATGTTTTAATGCACGATGAGGTTTTCATTGGTTATCGACAAACAGTTGTTTCAAATACGATATCTACGACCGAATTAAATAATGGAGTGACTAACGCATTTTTTAATATTGTTGGAGACCAGGGTGCAAGCACAGATTATCAATCCATCAATTACGTTTCTCTTAAATATCCGCGAACTGGAGATTTAAATAATCAAAGTTACTTGGATGCCGAAGTGCCGAACAGCACCGGGCAAGCAAAAGTTAGATTAGATCTTTCTAATGCGAATCTGAATAATCCATCTGCATACGTCTACGGTGGAGATTTTCCAAGGAAGATTCCCTTTGTATTCAATGGTGGTGTATGGCATGGTCTTATCCCAAATTCAATTGTGACGAGTTCACAAAAATTAGTAATCCAAAGTGAGGATGACATTCGTCTTATTGATGATTTGAGGGCCGTTAACGGTAGTGGATTTTTTAAGGATTACTCGCTCGAAGATGCAGAAAGTGCCTACTTACTTGTTTACAATAAGCAAATGCAGACAAGCGCGTCCGAATATGCAAGTTATCGCTCATCTCCGCAAGGAGGCGGTTATAATGTTGTAATGTGCGAAATCAATGATGCTTGGATGCAATTCGGTGGAGGTATTCCAAAACATATTCTTTCTGTACGACGATTTGCAGATTATATTTTTGACCTGTCAACACAAAAGCCCGTAGCTTTATTTCTCGTTGGAAAAGGAATAACGGAAGCGAGTGATCCAAATACAAATCCGTCTGCAAGTGCTCGAAAAAGTGCTGTTTCTGCTTCGAACAATCTTGTACCTAGTTATGGATATCCATCTTCTGATGTTTGTATAACTGGTAAGTGGAACGGTTCCACAAGTCTCAGGCCAGCTATACCTACAGGGCGAATAGCAGCTAAAGATGACCAGGAGCTTCAAGCATTTTTGGCAAAAATGCAAACCTATGAGGCGGCTCAAAATCAAAATAGCGTATACAATAAACCTAGCAAAGAATGGCAAAAACGTATTCTCCATTTTGGAGGAGGTGCGAATACTAGCGAACAGACACTTTTTAGAAATTATCTGAATGCCATGAAAACATTGATTGAAGGGCCAGGTTATGGAGGCCATGTCAACTCCTATTTCAAAGAGACCTCCAATCCTTTCAATCCAGTATTGAGTAGCGAAGTAAACGATTATCTAGAAAGCGGAGTTTCTTTGATGACGTTTTTCGGTCATGCAACGGCAGATGGATTTGATCAAAGTATAGATCAGCCTCAAGACTGGGGGAACACTGGGAAGTATCCAATGGTGATAGGAAACGGTTGTTATACTGGAGATATCTATAAGCCAAATAACAATTCTACTTCTGAGGATTTTGTATTGATAGAAAATCTAGGAGCGATTGGTTTTCTTTCTTCAACAAAATTGGGATTCGCTTCCCCTCTAAATTTATACTCTAATAATTTATATAAACAGATCAGTCTGCTCGATTATGGCGCAACGATAGGTGAGCAGATCCAAGCAACCATTGATGAAATTGCCACAAATAACAACAGTCTTTTAATGGAGTCTACTCTAACTCAAATGACATTTCATGGTGATCCTGTAACTCGACTAAATTGGCATGCAAATCCTGAAATAGATCTTACAAGTCAAGATATTTGGTTTACTCCGAGTGATGTTAATCTTGAAACCGACTCTATTCAAGTAAATATTGCCGTGGTAAATATTGGTCGCAGTATTACGGATACTTTTACTTTAAGTGTTACACGAAATTTCCCCAATGCAAATTTTGACTCCTTGTACATAAAAGAGATTTATGGCTTGGATTACCGAGATACTATCTCGATGAGCATGCCTCTTCAGGCTGATATTGGTATGGGACTTAATACGTTTGAAATATCTGCAGATTTGCCTTCATTTGTGGATGAGCAATACGATGAGTTTGGGAACAATCAAGTTACGGCTAATTTTTTCTTAGACATTGAAGGTATTTTACCAGTGCTTCCTTATGATTATGCTGTTGTACCAGAAGATTCGATAGTTTTAAAAGCTTCTACAATTAATCCAATTGCAGATTTCAATTCATATCGTTTTGAAATAGATACGACTGACTTATTCAATAGCCCATTTCATCGATATGCTGTCAAAAGTGGTTTGGGTGGTGTTCACGAAGTGTTTCCAAATGAATGGCAATTGGTTGCGAATAATTCCGTGAGTCCTTTAACACTTACGGATAGTACGGCATATTTTTGGAGAGTGTCTGTTGACTCTTCCGTTTTAAATTGGGCAGAACATTCATTTCAGTATATACCAGGAAAGAAAGGATGGGGTCAGGAACACTTTTTCCAGTTTAAAAATGGTGGATTTTCAGGCGTAAATTACGATCGTGCAGCAAGAGAAAGAAGCTTTGAGCCTTTGCAAGCCACTATACAGTGTGAGGTATATGATAATGCAAATAGTGCGTCGGAGTTTAATGAAACATTATGGAGAATTAATGGTCAGGTAGCTGAATCTAATTTGTGTACCACCATACCTTCGATTCATGTGGCAGTTATAGATCCTTCAAATATGGAGCCTTGGGGTACTCGATTTAATAATCTGAATCCTGATCATAACTTTGGAAACGTCAATGATAATGGAGGTTGTCGAAATAGAGTTGAGTATTATTTTATATTTCGTCAAAATTCCGTTGCTCAATTACAGGCGTTAGATGAAATGATCAATAATGATATTCCCAATGGTCATTACATATTAATATACACTGCCAGAAATGCTGAGTTTGATAACTGGCAAAATTTATATCCCAACCTCTTCACAACTTTTCAAAACATGGGGTCTGATAGTTTGATTTCGGGTCAGGATAATCGTGCTTTCGTCTTTTTGACGCGAAAAGGAGATCCTTCGACCACAGAAGAGATGATCGCACAGAACCCAAACGAGTTTCTAACGTTCAATTCAACATTAGAGGGAATCTCAAATTTCGGTTTAGAGTCATCAACTATAATTGGACCTGCGGCAGAATGGAATACACTTTACTGGAAGCAGGATGCTCAAGAATTATTAAGTGATGACGTTACTAGCTTAATAATTAAAGGACTAGATGTAAATCAGAATGTGCAAATTGAGATTGATACGTTATTCTCAGCAAATGACTCCATTTTAAATTTGAATAATTTGATTCCTGCTAGTCAGTATCCATATTTGCAGTTGGAGGCTAGATATAATGATTCAACTACACTTACTCCAGCTCAGGTTGATCGTTGGCACGTTTTGTATGAGACTCTGCCAGAAGCCGCAATTGATGGAATTAATAGCTACGTATTCTT
>CBFHXS010000116.1:0-6787 GCA_965659845.1 Brumimicrobium sp. | reverse complement strand
TATAAACTATCAAGAGAGTTTAATAACGTCTTTTTATTTTCCAAATATACCAGGTAGTAATATTGCTGCGTAATACTTTGCAAGAGTTTAGCTCTTTGAAATTCAAATTGTCGCAAAGAAAGTTCTGTTCTCGACTGATTCAGAGACATGCTATTTCCATAAACTGAAGGGAATGAAAATGTTTGTTGCACTCCAAATTTAAAGTTTGCTCTTCCATTACTAGCGATGTCATTTTCATCAAAAGAGTTGTAAATTTCTGTCTTGTCAAAAGTATATGAAGACCTCTCTATTCGTTTAGAAGCCTCTACATACTTTTTTCTCGATTTCAAGCCAGCATTATTTTGCATAGCTATTGATTTTAGTTCTGCAAGCTCTAGCTGTGTTTGTTCCTGACTATAAGAGTAGGAACTGGATAACATGAGCAGTATTAAAATCGATGTAAGTATTGAACCGTTCATTTTTTGAGGTTTGTTTAATTGTTTTCTTTTTATCATTGCGTACAAAACAGGAAGAATTACTAAGGTTAGTATAGTTGAGGTGATTAAACCGCCAATGACTACAGTGGCAACTGGTCGTTGTACTTCTCCTCCTGCGCCTGTTGAAATGGCCATAGGTAGGAAGCCTAAAGCCGTTGTGCTTGCAGTCAGTATAACTGGGAGTAATCTATCCTTAGCTCCTTGCACGATCAAGCTCTTAAGGCCCTTGGAAGATTTGAAATCAAAGGTTTTATAGTGTTCGATTAAAATTATTCCATTTAAAACTGCGATACCGAAAAGTGCAATAAACCCGACACCTGCTGAAATACTGAGAGGCATATCTCGAATCCACAAAAGTAAAACGCCACCTACAGCAGCAATAGGAATTGCAGAGAAAATTAGAATAGACTCTATTATAGATTTAAATGCAAAATAAAGCATGATAAAAATCAATGCAAGAGCAATAGGAACAGCATATAAAAGACGGTTAGAGGCTCGTTGTAAATTTTCGAATTGACCTCCATAGGTGATACGATAGCCTGTGGGTAAATCAAGATTTCTTTCCAGCCTAGACTTAATTTCATCGACTACTGTCTGCAGGTCACTATTTCGGACATTAACACCAACAACTATTCTTCTGTTTGTTTGATCTCTTGAGATTTGTGCTGGACCTTTTGTATATTTTATTTCAGCTACTTCATTCAAGGGTATTTTAGTACCCAAGGGAGTATCTATCATTAGTCCTTTTAGATCTTCTATTGATTTTCGTTGATCTTCCTCAAGTCTCGCAACCAGATCGAATCGCTGTTCTCCTTCGAAAATAACTCCCATTGTTTTCCCAGCAAATGCCATTGAGATCATATCATTCAAAGTTGCGATGTCTAGTCCATGTATCGACATTTTTGCACGATTGAATTTAACCTGCATTTGTGGAAGACCAGTTACCTTTTCAACAGTGATGTCGTTTGCACCTTTAACGTCTTCAATTAAACTTTTTATCTCAAGACCTTTTTCTTGCAGAATATCCAAATCTTCACCGAATATTTTGATAGCAATATCTGAACGAACTCCAGTGATTAATTCGTTAAATCGCATTTCGATTGGTTGACTAAATTCAACTTCTATACTGGGTATAATTGCAAGAGCTTCTTTAATAGAGTCTGCTAATGCATCCTTAGAGCTGGCAGAAACCCACTCAGATTTAGGTTTAAGAATTACCATTATATCGGTTTGCTCCATAGACATGGGGTCAGTGGGTACTTCAGCAGCCCCGATTCGGGTAACGACATTTTCAACTTCTGGGAATTTTTTAATTAAAACATCCTCGATTCTTGTCGTTGTTTCAATTACTTTTTCTAATGATTTACCTGTTTTCATAACGGGCTGAATAACGAAGTCTCCCTCATCTAATTGAGGAACAAATTCGGCTCCCATATTCCTGAAGATTATTATGCCCAGAACTAGAAGAGCAACTGAAAGTGAAATAACTATTGCTTTTCTTTTCAGGGCCCATTCTAGACTGGGTATATAAAGCCATTTTATGGCACCAATCAAACGGCGCGAAATACTAAAAGATTGTTTTGGTTTTTTGCTAAGGAACAACGATGACATTACCGGCACATATGTCAAGCATACCAAAATTGCCCCGATGATTGCAAAAATAAATGTCAATGCCATTGGAATGAACATTTTTCCTTCAACACCTCCAAGTGATAAAATAGGTATGAATACAATGATGATAATGAGTTGTCCGAATATCGCCGATCTCATCATTCTTGCAGTTGTGGAAATAGTTATATCATCGCGCTCTTCATTTGTTATTTCGCCTTGCTTCTGTGCCTTTTGCAGGATGTGTAAGGCCGTAAACTCAACAATAATTACTGCCCCATCTATGATTATTCCAAAGTCAAGAGCTCCCATACTCATTAGGTTGACATCTATCTGGAATACATACATAAGAGACAATGCAATAAGAAAGCACAATGGAATAACCGAAGAAATTATCAAGCCTGCTCTAAGATCTCCGATCAATAAAATAACGACTATTGCAACGATTAAAAACCCGACTAATAAATTCTCTATGACTGTTTCAATCGTTTTGTCTACAAGTGTGCTTCTATCTAGAAATGGAACAATAGATACGCCCTCTGGAAGAGATTTTTGAACTTCATCAACCCTTGCTTTAACGGCTTCTATCACTTTTTCCGAGTTCTCCCCTTTAAGCATCATAATTTGGCCCATTACTTTTTCTCCTTCACCATTTCCTGTAACGGCTCCAAACCTTGGTGCGTTTCCAATGTTTACTTGAGCAATATCTGACACCAAAATAGGTTGCCCATCTTTTAAGGTTACTAGCGTATTTTTAATATCATCTAGTCCATCAATAAGACCTTCTCCTCGTATGAAAAACGCTTCATCTTCTTTCTCGATATAACTACCACCTGCAATGCTGTTATTGTTTTCTAAAGCCTTGAACAAATCGTTCATAGTAATGTCCTGAGCATCCATTTTTGATGAATTGACAGCCACTTCATACTGTTTTAGGTAGCCACCCCAAGTATTGATTTCAACAACACCGTTGATTCCTGCAAGTTGCCTTTTCACAATCCAATCTTGAATCGTTCTTAACTCTGTTAATGAATATTCTTCACGATGCTCATCATCCACTTCTATTGTGTATTGGTAGATCTCTCCTAAACCAGTTGAGATAGGCCCCATTTCAGGAGAGCCAAATCCATTTGGGATCTGTTCTTTTGCTTTCTTGATCTTCTCGGCAATTAACTGCCTTGGCAGATAGGTTCCCATTTCATCTTCGAAAACCAATGTGATTACGGAAAGCCCAAATTTCGAGGTGGACCTAATCTCTTTTATTCCTGGCAGATTGGCCATCTCTAGTTCGATTGGAAAAGTGATGAACTGCTCTACATCAAGTGTTGATAAGTTGCGCGAAGTGGTAAGAACTTGTACCTGATTGTTCGTTACATCTGGAACTGCTCCAATTGATATGTTGGAAACGGAATATACTCCAAATCCTATAAAGAAAGCAGTAAGTAATAAAACGATAAACTTGTTCCTTACACTGGAACGTATAATTTTTGATAACATATTAAGCTGTTAAAAGTGAATAAAATCGGACTTTCTAACAGCTATGTTTTGGAGGTTGTAAGATTGGATTAGCGCCTGCAATCGTGTGCGGTGCGCGATAAACAAAGTAATCTTTAGAATTCTCGATGTGTTCTTTAAGCTCAATTTGAAGCGTTGGAACATCAACTTTCATGTCTATACATACATGATGAGAATGATGGAAGGGAAGATCATGGTGTTCCTCCTTTTCTTGACTCTCATGTTTATCCTTATCTTCACCATAATGCTTATTGATAAAGCTAATGAGGTCGTCACCGTATTTCTTTTGATGCTCTTGATAATGTTCCATTAATTCTGGAATTTTCGCAATATCATCTGCACCCATGTGGATAGATTGCATCAACACGAGTAAAATTAACGGTATGAGAAACGACAGTTTCACACTACAATGGTAAGCAACTTTAAATTTAGAATCAAATTAAATTAATCCACAACATCCAGTTTGGCAAATTTTAAGATTAACTTTTTCTGACCTACACGAGGGAAGAATACTGTTGCTTTTTGATCGGGAGCGGCTCCTTCCAGTGCGGTTACTTTTCCTTTTCCAAATCGTGCATGAATCACATTGTACCCAACTTTCAAGGGTTCTTTTGTTCCTCCACTTGACGCCCCAGATGAAGTACCTTGAGTTTCTCGAATCGGTTTTAGATTACCTTTAGGTTTTCCCATCATTCCGAAGCCTGGATTTCTATCTACTGAAGGACGCTGATGACCACTCAAAGATTTACCACCTTTTTTACTTCGCGTATCACTTTCTCTATTCAAATAAGTCTCATCTACTTCATCTATGAATCTGCTAGGTTCGGCAGTAATTAGTTGTCCCCATCTATACCTGCTCACTACATAGGAAAGTGTACAAGTTTGTTCTGCCCTTGTCATTGCTACATAAAATAGACGTCGCTCCTCTTCTAGCTCTGTTCTTGATGTTAGTGAGAGTTGAGAAGGAAATAGGTTTTCTTCTAATCCAACAATAAACACATTCGGAAATTCCAAACCCTTGGAGGCATGAATGGTCATTAAAGTGATCTTATTCTTGTCTTCTTCCGTTTCTTGATCTGCATCTGTTAGCAGAGCAACATCAATTAAGAAATCACTTAGTGTTCCTATTTCACCCTCCTCCTCTTTTGAAACAGAAAATTCTTTTATACCTGCTAAGAGTTCTTGTATGTTTTCATATCGAGTAACTCCTTCTGGAGACTTGTCGTCATATAATTCTTTTAGAATTCCGGATGTTTTAGCAATGCTCTCAGCCAATTCATATGCAGGTGCTTTGTCCAACTGAACTGAATAGCTACGAATCTTATTGACAAACTCACTCATCTTATTTCTTGCTCCACTAGAGATCGAAACTGGGTAGCGATCAAAGTCAGATATTACTTCCCATAATGATACATCGTATTGACGTGCGGCGATCATTACGCTTTCCATCGATGTTTTCCCAATGCCTCTTTTAGGATAATTAATAACTCGTTTAAGTGCCTCTTCGTCTGAAGGGTTGGCAGTGAGTCTAAAGTATGAAATCAAATCTTTGATCTCCTTACGTTGATAAAACGAAAGTCCTCCATATATTTTATATGGCATATTTAGCTTTCTCAAAGATTCCTCGAAAGAACGAGATTGTGCATTCGTTCTGTAGAGAATAGCGAAATCTTTGTATTCAGCTCCCGTTTGTTGTTTGAGGTCGTATATTCTATTTACGATCACTCGACCTTCTTCGTTGTCCGTTAAGCATCGAATGACATTGATTTGCTTTCCTTCATCGTTCGACGTCCAAACATCTTTCTTGATTTGATCTTTATTCCTCCTAATAATGCTATTTGCAGCATCAACTATGTTCTTAGTTGAACGGTAATTCTGTTCAAGTTTATATAGAGCATAGTCGGGATAATCCTTTTTAAAATTCAAGATATTTTCAATGTTAGCCCCTCGAAAAGAATATATACTTTGGGCATCATCACCCACCACGCAAATATTTTCATGTACGGCTGCCAATTTCTTTACAATAAGATATTGAGAATAGTTTGTGTCTTGATACTCATCAACTAGAATATATTTGAATTTTTGCTGATAAAAATGCAAAACATCCGGAAAATCACGCAAAAGCACATTCGTTTGATACAATAAATCATCGAAATCCATAGCTCCAGCTTTAAAGCATCTAAGTTGATATGCTTTATATATTCTAAATATTTCTGGCTTACGCGCCATTCTATCTTCACCGACGATTTCGTCATTTGCTTCGTATGCTTCTGGAGAAATAAGATTGTTTTTAGCGCTTGAGATTCTGCCATAAACAGCATTTGGCTTATATACCTTGTCATCAAGACCGAATTCTTTAATAACTGTCTTGATTAGGTTTTTAGAATCTTGTGTATCGTATATAGTGAAATTTGAAGGATACCCTAGTTTGTCTGAGTTATATCTTAATATCCTTGCAAAAACAGAGTGAAAAGTTCCCATGGCAATGTTACGAGCCTCACTTGGTCCAACAATCTGACCAATTCTTTCAGTCATTTCTCTTGCAGCCTTGTTGGTAAAAGTGAGTGCTAGAATATTGAACGGGTCTACACCGTTATTCATGAGATGTGCAATACGAAAAGTCAGCACTCTAGTTTTACCGGATCCAGCACCTGCTATAACCATCATTGGGCCTTGTATGTGTTCTGCGGCCACACGCTGACTGTCGTTGAGTTGTTCAAGATAATTCATAACGACAAAGATAGGAAGAAAGTAGTAGAACTTATTAGCTTGATTTGAATAGTTATTAATGTTGATATTATGTTGAAAATTGACAGTCAAAACATCATGACAATTTCTAATATTAAATATCTTTGAAATTACTTTAGAAGTTGGTCTGAAAAACAAATTAACATCTACCTGTTAAAAATCAGCAACTTTTATTCTCAAATAGTTGCATTCTAAAATTAATTATCTATTTTTGCACCCCTCAAAGTGTTTTGGGGAATAATGTTTATTGTAAAAATTTAAAGAAAAAATATGCCAACTATTCAACAGTTAGTTCGCAAGGGTAGAACAGCGCCGGTGAAGAAAAGCAAGTCAGCAGCACTTGATTCTTGTCCGCAGCGTAAAGGAGTATGTGTGCGTGTGTACACCACTACACCTAAGAAGCCAAACTCGGCAATGAGGAAGGTTGCCAGAGTACGTTT
>CBFHXS010000115.1:0-7052 GCA_965659845.1 Brumimicrobium sp. | reverse complement strand
GTCTTGAGAGCTATTACATTGAACAAGAGGTATTGAAGGATCAATCAGGTCAAGCTAATCTAGATTATTACTTTGAGATACCGGAAACGGGTAAAGTTCCAGGCATGAAACCGAATAATTTTGTTGATAGTATAGGTCAATTTCATTTTAATAATCAAGAAATACACACTTGTATTGATAAAGCTAAATTGGACTCCGCCGCAGCAGACAAGAGTTTATTCAGAGATTTAATGGATAAATACAATACTATTTCTGTGTCTAATCTTTCCCCTCAAACAGCAGCCCAAGCTCACGTTGATGTATTGAGTCGTGAAGATCTTGAGCATCCTTACTATAGGGCGCATATGCTATTGAGTTATTCTATGATTTACGAAAGATCGAGTCCTTTTTTAAGAAGTATTCCAAAACGGTAAATTACATGAAGGTTACCCATAGATACTATATGAAAACCGAAAAAAAACTGAAATAAACTCTAATTCATTTCATAAAAGCTAGGTATATCAATTGATTCGCCTTATCTTTGAAGCAAATAAGAGCAGAACGTTCATTGAATATCATGTAATACCAACAAATAACCCAGTGGGCTATTCGTGGGACTTAGTTAAATACTAAGTGTAATTACTTGATAAATAGATATTAAAGTACGCGACGGTTAGTCCCGTCCAGACCGCCATCTCTTAACGAGAAAAACCCAAGTCTATATGGCTGTAGACCTAGAAAACCCTGAGAAGTATCAAGTTTCTCAGGGTTTTTGTTTTTTGTAGTCATTCAGAAAGAAAACAGTACCATTCAGAAAGAATTCATTTTTACAGATCTAAAAAGATTTTATACTTGGTCAAACGAAAAAATATATATCATGAAAAATTTAAACAAGTTTGAAGGAAAAGTGGTAAAGAGCCAAAATACTGTAAAAGGTGGAACAAATGGTAAAGGGACCAAAAAAGCTGCTGCTCAAGTAGCCCAACAACAAATATCTTTACTATAGTTCATTAAGAACTGACTTAACACCTTAAAGATTCACGCGCATTATTCTCGAATAGTGCGCTTTTTTATTTCACTTTAAATTTGAGTTTCAGCTTCTGTTATTCAAGACGTTATTTCAGCAATAGAACCATTAGTATTTGTAACTTTGCTACCTGTTGAAAATAACTATAATTCTCCACAAAGTAAATTTACAATCCATGAAACGCATTAAAGAATATAAGACACTTTTTCAAGTTGAAAATGAAATTGACTTAGGGGAATTAAAGAAGTCCTATAGAAAATTGGTCAAGCAATGGCATCCAGACAAGTTTCAGGATGGTGATCCTCAAAAAGAGGAAGCAGAGATCATGGGGCAAAAAGTAGTGGATGGATACCATTTTCTTGTGAGTATAGCACCTGAAACGCATCAAGCAAATTTAGCTGAGTATACAGCGATGATCAATGAATGCGGTATAGCTAACCTTCATCATAAAGGACTTTTATTAGAGATCACTTTTACTAACGGTGATACGTATGAGTATTTCGGCGTCAATAAGAACACGTTCAACAAACTTTGGAATTCAGACAAACAAGTGCGATTAGCTAAGCGGAGCATATATAATTCGTACGTTTATAGAAAGGCGAAAAAAGGAACTGAGGAATAATTAGGCGAAAAGTTGTACTCTTTTCTATGCGCATTGTGCATCTATATTTTACTTAAAGGCTTTAAATTAACTTCCTGTTTTTTACTTTCGGTGTTCAGAAATCAATAAGAACTTCCTTTTCATGCAGCTGATCCAATTGATAAAACAGTTTCTTTTAACAGTATCATTGTTGGCTATTAGCAACAGTTTATTTGCTCGAAGAAGGTATGAAGAACCAAGCGAAGAAGCACATATGTTCATTGTTGTCGTTGCAGCTGTATTGGTTTTAGTGCTCATTGGTGTATTTATTTCTATTTTTCGAGACCTTTTGGTACATGTTATTTTGAAAGTTCCTGCATTTTCAGATAAGTATAAAAAGACACCTCATAATCTTCGTTTTGCATACAAAGTAGCAGGATGTCATATTGTAGTTTCAGACCTGGGTAACAGAAAAGATCAATACTTTTTTTTGGTGTCTTATTTGAAGCGACGATTCCCTCAATTAGCTAGGTTTGATCTTTCCACATTACCTAAACTACACTTGTTCTATGGGGATGTTAATGATGTTTTTCGGTGGGTCAATAGAAGTTGTAATGATGACGAAAAGCTTCAATTTATTGATTACTTGGTTGACCTTGCTTTTTATAATGAGAAATTGAGCAGTCGTGAATTGAAATTGATATATCTTGCAGGTGATCATTTGCAAATGTCGAAAGCTGAGATTCGTTCTATTCTTTCTATGCGTTATAAGTTTTACCAAGACAAAGAAAAAAGAGAAAGACAGCAAAGAAGAGCGTATTCTCGACCTCAGAAAGTAGTTCGATCTAAGAAGAAAGAGGCACTTAAGATATTGCAGATTCAAAATGATAATGTAACCTTTGATGAGGTAAAGAAAGCCTACCGTAACATGGCGAAAAAACATCATCCAGATCGATTCTACACTGCATCAAAGATGGAACAGCAAAAGGCGAATGAGCGCTTCGCAATTATTAACGATGCGTATGAATACCTTCAAGAAATACTCAGTTGATATAGTAAGCTGTTGTAATTTTATTTAACTAGTCAATACGCCATTTGGTGGAAGCAAGTCCTCATATTCTTTAAGATGCTCAAGTAATTATATAAGAATTACATCCTTATTGAGTTGCCTAAGCATTTTGACAATTGATATGAAAATAAGCAAGTATAACTGAACTGGGAGGAATTACTATTTCTCCTTACCGTTTTCCTCAACCTCAGTTCCGCTTTGATCTTCCGTTAAATCTTTACCTTTCAAATAATCCGGTAACTGCATCCCAGCCATGTTGAACATGTCTTGAAGTGGAGGAACTGATTGGTATAAACCAGAAAGGAAGTTGGCAGTTGATGTTTTACCATCTTTGCTTCCACCGCCGTTTCCACCATCCCATACGGTAACTTTATCAATCTTGATGTTCTTGATTGCTTCAGCCTGAGTTTTAACCAATTCAGGGAGTTTATCTGCGATAAGAAGTAGCACAGCGTCTTTCGAGTTGTTGTCTGCTGCTTGAACGATTTTATCCAATCCTTCTGCTTGCTTCGTTAAGATCTCAAATATACCTTCTGCCTCTGCACGTTTCTTGAAGAGGATACTATCCGCCTCACCTTTGGCAATACGTCTAATCTGTTCAGCATCTGCTTCAGCGTCGATTTCAACTTTTTGCTTATCAATCTCTGCTGGAACAACGATCTCAGCATGTTGAAATGCACGCACACGTTCTGCTCTAGCAAGTTCTGATTCTCGTTCAGCAGCGTAAGCTTCCTCAAGTGCTTTAGCTTTTTGTACTTTCTCTGCAGCGATTGCTGTTCGTTCAGCCTCCGCCTCTCTTTGTCTCCTAAGTGAATCAGATCCAGCAACTTGTATTTTAGCTTCGTTTTCTCCTTCTACGGCACGTGCATTTGCATTCGCTACTCGTGTTCTTTGATCCTGTAAAGCCTCAGCCTCACCAATCGAACCATCTCTGTTCTTCTCTGCAACAGTTCTTCTTGCGTCGTTAATCGCATGTGCAGCAGCCTCTTTACCAAGTGCTTCAATATATCCAGATTCATCGTTGATATCCGTGATGTTTACGTTAATCAAACGAAGCCCTACTTTCTTTAGTTCGACCTCAACTCCGTTAGAAATGTTCGTTAGGAACTTGTCTCTATCTGAGTTAATCTCTTCAATGTCCATCGAAGCAACAACCAAACGAAGCTGACCAAAGATGATCTCTTTAGATAACTCCTGAATGTCTGGTAACTTCAATCCTAAAAGTCGCTCGGCAGCATTTTGCATAACTCCAGGCTCAGTAGATACGCCAATTGTAAAACGAGAAGGTACATTTACACGGATATTTTGCTTACTCAATGCATTTATCAAGTTTACCTCCAATGAAAGCGGTGTAAGATCTAAATATTCATAGTCTTGAATTACTGGCCAAATAAAAGATGCTCCACCATGGATACATTTGGCTGACTGTCCGCCACCTACTTTACCATATACAACGAGTATTTGATCAGATGGACAACGTTTGTAGCGTCTGATAAACGAAAATATCAATACGAAAACAAAAAGGATTGCAAATCCAATTGCTATTAATGGTGCAGAACCTCCTATTTCAGAAGTAGTTTCATTTATATTAAGTTGTAGTAATAAAGATTTCATATTTATTTTTTAGTTAAGCCATCAATTATTAAAATACCATTTGTCGTTACTTCCTTAACAGTAACAACGGTGCCTGTAGTGAGGTCTTCTTTTTCATCTGTGAGTGCTTCCATCTCTCTTAAAGATCCTTGAATACGTACATTCACTTTTCCAATGCTAGATCGTTCTTTTCCAACAGTCAAATAAACCTCTCCAATTGCACCAATGGCATTCTGATAGTTTAATGTTCCACTATCGTTAAGCTTGCTGACAAAATAAAAGAGTGTAGCCATGATCGTCATCATAATAAGGCCGCAAAGCGAAGCGATACCAATGGTCGCATACTTCCCAAGTCCAGCATCGATACAGGATATTCCCGCCCAACCGAAAATTGTAAAGAAGGCAATTAGGTTTTTGATGGTGAAAAAATGGAACCCACCACCGTCAATATCGAAGTCAGCATCGACATCAACATCGGCATCCACGTCTCCTCCGATAAACGTAGCAACAAGCATAATGAGGAAGAAAAGGGAACCGACCAGGGCAATTACCCAAAACGTCTGATCAAACCATTCTAATTTAGTGAACCATTCCATAGTGTGTCGAATATGAATGTGAATTTAGATAAATTATTTTTATCGTTCTGAGAATATCCGTAAAATATCGGATATTTTTTATTTAAAATATAATACTATTCCTCAAAATGGATGAGTTGAAAAAATGAAGTTTTACCCGAACTCCTTCTTGAGGATCCATAAAAGAAAAACAATGGAAACACTTATGAAAGCGAGGGCTCCTAGTTTTCCTCCATAACCTTCAAAGACTGGTAAGGCAACCCAATAGAGTATACCACAAGTTAGTCCAGCGATTAAAATAATTGGTAAGGAAGCGATTGAGATTGCAGTCATACCCACAAAACTGCCTGCGAAAATTACCATTGATAGATCTTCATTTTTCATTACGTAACCGATCAACGCACCTGCTAATCCAACAATACAAGAGGCAATAACAGGGCTAACACTCATTTTTTGTAATTGAAATGCTCCAAAGGCACCTAAACATCCACCGATAATGATAAGAAAGGCAGTAAGCATAGTATTTGCGGTTTTCATTGGTTTGCAAGATAATAAAATCGAGACAAGCGGGCTCTGAAGTGTCATTTTGATTAAATTTCAATCATTGCCATCCAGAGTAAAACAGACTTGTAGCACCTCGGATACCACATTTTTGATATTTATGATATGCCTGGCCAACATTAGTCCGAATCTCACTCTCTGAGTTGAGTTCCAACCACGAATTGATTAGTCCTTCAACTACATACGCCTCTGGCGCCATTAGGTTAGAAGTGGTCAATATGGGATAACCGAACCCCGCTAATAGGTGCGGTTTGAAATAATCGTAAGAAATACAACCGATCACAGCAGTTTCTCTTACCACTGAATCAGAGGTTGCAACTCGTTCTAAATCATAATCCATAAGTCCATTGTGGCCGTTGAACACGATTAGATCTGCTTGACTGTATATTGAAAATCTTGAATTCAGAACACGGTATTCTTCCTTTTTTTTTCCGGCAATAGCGTCAAGATAATCCGTCAATAACTGTTTCATTCGATCACCTTTATAGGCATCGGCAATGATCATGACCGGTGAAGAGTTAGATCTTTTTCTTTCGAAAATTACGCGCTCTAAGATGTTATCGCTAACCTCTTTATCACTACTAATTAACTTCCACTCGCTTCGCTTAAAATAGCTTTTGAAACCATACATAGCTCCCCAGTATAGGTTGTTTTTTGTATCAGTCCCATTACCGAGGTTAGCAGGTACTGGCACTATTCCTTGATTTCCATTATCGCACAATGGGATCATAATATGGATAAAGATCGTGTCCTTATTCTGAATTTTCTGTCTCAAACGAGTAAATGACTGTGTTCTCTCAAATTGATCAGTATTAATGTTTAGAGAAGTTTTTTCTTTTGAATCGCACTGAAATGTTTGTTCTTCCTCGTTTATTGTTTTCTCAGTATTAGATTGAGACTTAATATTACAACTCGATAATAGTAAGACGTTTACTGTGAGAATGAGCAGCTTTATTTTCATTGGGAATGATTTCGGAGTAACATAACCAATATTGATTTGATTTGTTACGAATATCTTCCGCTTTTTCTTTTTCATGGCTTGAATCGATTTAATTATTACTACCTCCACCAATCTTTCTATATTTAGGCAACTATCGAAAATGACGCTTTAGCATGAAAATACACAATGCGCACCAAAATAATCTAAAGAATGTTAGTCTTGAAATACCGGAAAATAAACTCATCAGTGTAACTGGGTTGTCTGGGTCAGGAAAGTCTTCTTTGGCGATGGGCGTTATTGCAAATGAAGGGTATCGCTATTTTTTAGAAAGCTTACCTGCATACAATCAACAGAACGGTCAGTTAATTCCAACAGCAGAGGTTGACGCGATTCAAGATCTTCTGCCAGTGATTAAAGTTGAGCAGTCTAAAAGGTTTCAATCTACGAATACAACTTTCGGAACGCTTTCGGAATTGGCGGATGTGTTTCGCATACTTTTCGCGCGATATACAGCTAGGGAGACTATGAGTAAGTCGTTGTTTTCTTTCAATCACCCTTTGGGTGCGTGTGAAGTTTGCAATGGAATAGGAGAGGAGGAATACATTGATTTGGATAAACTGGTCGGTGAAGAAGATAAAACTTTGCGAGAAGGTGCGATTACGACAACACTACCGAATGGATACATTGTATATTCTCAAGTCACAGTTGAGGAGTTGAACAAGGTGTGT
>CBFHXS010000114.1:0-7316 GCA_965659845.1 Brumimicrobium sp. | reverse complement strand
TAATAATACTGTTCAACTTTTTAAGAGCGGCAGGTTTATTTTCTTTACTGCTTACAATATGTAAAAGATCAATTGAGGTTTTTTTAGGCTTAGCTAAATATAACGCATACTTTAAGGCAGCATCACCAACACTAGTAAAATCATGAGGTACGATAAACAAATTGGAATTCATAAGCTAAAGAGTTGTCGTTTAATCAAATATAATTAAAAAAAATTAGAATACCATTTGTCACAGTCTAACGGGATAAGTATTCAAAAAATTAAAAAAAATTCTTAGCGGAAACAACCTTTTGAAATATGACGACGTCTTTATTACACGTAATACATTTTCCACTGCTACTAATGTTTACTAACTAAAAATAAGTCTAGCTCACCGCTGGACTTATTTTATTTTCGGCAAGTATAAACAAAAGCAGGAGGGATGTTCTTAGGCGTGAAGTCTATCTTGACAGATGAATAAATACGCTTCAATCGTTTCTTAGCATTGAGCGAATATTGAAACTGCACATACAATCCATTACTTTTCAATGCACCTTGAGCTCTTTTTAGAATATGAGATGTAAGCTTCTCGTCAAAATTTGCCAGGGGAAGAGAAGATACTACAGCATCAAGTATACTGATATTATGTTCAGCCATATGCTTCGAAATATTTTCAGCACTGTCATTGATCAAAATCACATTTTCGTTTCCATCAAATTCCTTGACTAACTTAGCATAAAACGCATCGTGAAGTTCGAATACCAGAAGTTTTGCGTTACTATTCATTTTTTCTAAGATCATCCTAGTAAAGACACCTGTTCCAGGACCATACTCTGCAATACAGTTGCAATTATCAAAATCGATATTCTTGAGCATTAATCTACCAAGGGTTTTAGAACTCGGACTAATTGCTCCAACAATTTTTTTCTCCTTAAAAAACTCTTTTAAAAAATATTTCTTCTTCTTCAATTCTAAATGCTTTGGTTCAACTTTAGTTGTCCCTTTCTAATGACCCCAATTGCAGCACCTTTAATCGTCGTGTTCATTAAAGGTGAGTTGACGCTTTTGGATTGATTAGAAATATCATTGTATTCCCATTCAATATATGGATCAAATAGTGTTAGGTCTGCTGCTTCTCCTTTTATAATCGTACATTCTTTTAAGCCGACCAATTTTCGAGGAGCTGCGCTGATCTTTTCGATGATCAATTCGTGGTACTGTTCAAAATAGTTTGATAATGATCCGTATAAGGTCTGTAAGGTTACATTTCCAAATGACGCACGATCAAACTCAAGATCCTTCTCTTCGATATTCTGAGGTGAATGGTTAGAAACGATACAATCTATAGTTCCATCCTTTAAACCTCTCCAAAGCGCATCGCGATCTAATGGAGTTCTATATGGTGGAAGGACCTTATGATTCGTATCAAACCCCAAAACATCTGTTTCTGAATAAAGCAAATGATTAGCATAAACATCGCAAGAAACCTTCAATCCTTTCGCTTTCGCTGCTCTTATCAATTCAAGAGATTCTCCTGTGGAAACACCTGAGAAATGAATCTTACCATCAGTATATTCGAGTAAACTCAAATCTCTTTGAATCTGTATTGTCTCTCCAACGGCAGGAATAGCTTTCAAACCAGTTTTCACAGATGCGATCCCTTCGTTTACTTGACCTTTTCCAATAATTGAAGAGTTCTGAGGGAAACTAACTACCAGACCGTCAAAATTCTGGGCATAAAGCAATGCTCTGTGCATAACTCCTGCAGTTAAGAAATTATTACCGTCGCTATACAGGCGAACTCCATTCTGGTGCATATCATACATCTCAGAGAGTTGGTCTCCTTTCATCCCCTGAGTTACAGTACCTATTGCATGTAGATCTATCGTTGCGTCTGAATTGTGATTTCTAATGTATTTTACCTGAGCTTTATTATCAGTAACAGGATCATTATCGGGGGAAACAAAGACGTGACCAAAGCCACCAGACTCAGCCGCAGAGATTCCTGTGCTTAAATCTTCTTTATGCTCACTACCTGGATCACAAAATTTAGCTTTTAAATCTACCCAACTAAGAGAAATGTGGAGGTTTTTACTTTCTATCACAGTTTCTGCATCTGTGCAATTGATATGATCTGCAATATCAGTGATGAAACCATTCTCGACTAAAAGGTCTTTCTTCGACATATGATGAGGCGAAGAAGTGTCTAAAATTGTCGCTTGTTTAATGTATATTTTCATTTTATACTTTCCAGAGTAATACGATCATCATTTCTGCAATGAATAATACCAAAGCCAAAGTTAAAAGAATTCTCCAGTATTCATTCGGTTTCTCAACTGATAATTGATGAATATCTTCAAAATCTTCTAGCGTATTGAAGCTCGTATTATTAATGCCAAATGAGTTCAAATAACCGTCAATATCTTCAGGGGAGAAATAGTTCAATTTTGATTCTAGACGGCTAAAATTAAGAGCGACGTGACTTTTTTCTTGGTCTTTGTACAAAATGTCATAGTTCCCAGCTGTAATTGATTGATTGTTTTCTCCTTGTCTCACATTGATTGAAAGTCGTTCATTTTCAAAACTCATTGAGGGAATAAATCTATAATTACCATTCGTAAGCTCTACTTTTTCATCTTTACCAATTTCAATATCAGGGTAAAAGCTACTGGAAGATCCAATATCAAGAGACAGCGTTTGTTGAAGTTGAGATAATTCGCCTATACGCAACATTATAGCTGAGAATAATGCAGATTTACTGAAATCATTAAACTCATCGCTAGCTGAAGTATAAAGCATGTAAATCTTACTTTTGTTTCCTGTCGCTGCGAATAACACATCGTTATTCTCCATCGTAATCAACGCATCAAAATTAGCATCCGTATAAACAGAAGAATTGAAATGCTTGCGCAGAGGAGGCATTCTTATATTATCTACCTCTTCATTAAACATTCCCCTGTAGAATTCATATTCAGATGCAATATTCTTGATTCTCATTGATTGTCCAACCTCTTTCTTCAATAGTGGAAGTTGCAAAGTTTGAAGAAACTTATTGTACATGTTGTTGTCAGGTGAAGTTCCTGGAATAATGCAAATACTTTTCCCTTGTTCTGAAAGCTGCACCAACTTAGTGCGTAACCCAGAAGATATTGATTCTAGACCATTCAGTACAATTAAATCACCTTCATTTAACTTCTCTACCTGTAACTGACCAATATTTATTTCTTCGACTTGATAGAAATCATCTGTCAAGTATACATTTTTTGGATAGGATGGAGCGCCAGTGCCGTTAATTACAATCACACTCAATGATTCTTTAACTTCATAAGAAAAGTAATAGGTGTTGTCAAAATTTAGATGCTCATCTATAACTTCGACTTGCCCCATCTGAAAGCCACTTATTTTATTCGTAAAATTAATACTGACAATTGTGCTTTCGTTTGCTGGTAAGTCTGTCAGCGCTTGCCTATTGGTCTTTCCAACATCTAACTTGATTTCAGCATTAGTGATTGGTGAATCACCAAAATTATTCACTCTTACATTCAATGTGCTATTTACACCTATGCGCTGAAAAGGTTGCTCGAACCAAACCGAATCAATAAATAAATTTCTCGTTGTCTGCGGAGCGAACTGAATGAAAGAGTAATATGCAGAAGTATCGAGGTTCTCAGTTCTTAGCTCTTGCGTCTTCTGAAAATCAGATAATGTCACGTATTGTAAATTTCCTTTGAACCCTTCGTTGCTCAAGAAACCTTTAATATTCTTTAGCGGTTGAAGAGTGGGACGAGCAATAGGAGAGAGGCTCACCAATTCTAAACGGTCTAGCAGCTCAGCAGAGGTGATGATTCTGTGCTCAATACCAGACAATTCATTCGTTACTAAAACATATTGTTGTTCTGTAGGTTGTTGAGAAATAATAGTACGTAAAGATTCTTTTGCATGGTTAAAAAGATTACCATTTGTTCCCTTAGCAGACATGGAATAAGAATTATCTAAATATATCCCTAAAATAGTATCTGCTGATTTATTATTTTCTCCAGTTGGAATGTACGGTTGAGCAAAGGCCAAAACTAATGCGCTAAATGCTAGAAGTCGCGTAAAAAGTACTAGATAATGCTTGATGTTCTTAGTCGAGTTTGTTTCTTGATCTACCTTCTTGATGAATTGTATACTTGAGAAATAGATCGTTTTGTACCTACGAAAATTGAACAAGTGAACTATAATCGGTATTAGTAATACCGCAAAAGCCCAGAGAAAAGAAGGGTGTACAAAACTCATATTTCAAATATAATGCTTTAGAAGAATAGAGGCCGAAAATGTGTAAAAGTATTTCTACTTTCCAAAACCATCAAAAGCCCCTAAACCAAATAAAGCATAGTCATATTTTACTGGATCTTCATTGTCAAACCTCCTTAATTGCAACATTAGTTCTTCCAATGCTTTCCAGTCATCTTGTTTTCGATGAAGTAAACCTAGCTTTCTGGCTACTCGACCAGTATGAACATCCAATGGCAATACCAATTCGCTTGGTGAAATTGAATCCCATATTCCAAAGTCAACACCACAAGTATCATTTCTGACCATCCAACGCAAAAACATGTTAATCCGTTTTGCTGCTGAATTTTTGACAGGGTTAGAAATATGTTTTTCCGATCGTTTCTCATGTGGTACAGAAAACATATGTTCTCGAAAACTCAAGATTCTTCCACCAACTCCTTTTAATTCACCGTGGGGATGAAATGCGTTTTCTAAACCTCCAAACTTCCTATATATACTTTGTATTCCTCTAAAGAAGAAATCTAAATCAACGGTGTTAAAGGTCCGATGAACAAAAGATTTACCATCTAGTTGATCAGAGGAATAGTTTCTTATGAAATCATAAGGTTGATACCCCATAAGCTCAACCAATTTCTCTCCGTTTCGAATAATCATGGTCCTGTTTCCCCAAGCTATGGTAGCTATAATTAAGGCTGTAATTTCAATATCTCTTGGTTCTTTAAACTGATGCGGGATCTGGATTGGATCTTTGGAAATAAAAGAATTAGCATTAAACTCCTCAACCTTTACTTCAAGTAGATCCTTGACTGCCTGTTCTGTTTCAGATAAACTTGCCATCAGCCATTTCTAATTTTCGATCTGATATATTCGCTAGATCTGTGTTGTGTGTAACAATTACAAATGTTTGTTCAAATTGCTCTCGTAGATCGAAGAATAATTGATGAAGTTCTTCTGAATTCCTAGTATCGAGATTACCAGAAGGTTCATCTGCTAATATAAGTTTAGGTTGATTTATCAAGGCTCTAGCTACTGCAACTCTTTGTTGTTCACCACCAGACAAAGCACTGGGCTTATGATTATCTCTGCTTGATAGATTCAGGAAGGAAAGGAGTTCCTTTGCTCTTTTTTCTGCATCTGCTTTCTGATCACCGCGAATTAATGCAGGCAGAATAATGTTCTCAATTGCTGTAAATTCAGGTAAAAGCTGATGAAACTGAAAAACAAAACCAATCTCTTTATTTCTAAATTTGGAAAGTTGTTTTTGAGAAAGATCAAAAGGAGCAACATCATCTAATAAATATTGTCCTTCATCAGGATTCTCTAAAGTGCCAAGAATCTGAAGTAAAGTGGTCTTTCCAGCTCCCGAAGCCCCAACAATGGATATAAGTTCATTCTTTTGAATAGATAGGTCTATCCCTTTAAGAACATTGACTTCTCCATATGTCTTTGTTATTCCTTTCGCTTCGATCATAAATACAAAGTTAATCAATTCATGAAATCTTATTGTTTAATCTTTTTCTGATTCTTTTAAATTCAAGTGCTAACAATGTATCTTGAAACACATATTTCATTGGTATATAAGCCTCGTCTTGTAGACTCTATCAAAAAAGCTTACATTTGTAGGAGTACATGAATGATTTCGACCCATATTATCCTCCCAAACCTACAATTGAGAGGAAAGACCCCAAAAGACACGTTTCTATAACTATACTTTCAATCATTGTTTTTGCATTGACGTTTTCAATTATTATTAATGATTATGTATTAATCTCAATGTTGGTTGGGGTTTTATTTTTTCATGAATTGGGTCACTTTTTAGTAATGAAGATATTTGGTTATACAAATATGTCTATGCTGTTTATTCCATTTATCGGTGCGATGGTCTCGGGCAGAAAGAAAATATATTCACAGATTGAAAGCTCATTGATGATTATGGCTGGACCAGTGCCAGGTATTATATTGGGGTATTTCTTAATGGAATATGGTTTATCCAATGAAGTTGATATTGCCTCTCAAGTTGGAGCTATCTTGATCTTATTGAATGTAATGAACTTGATTCCTCTCGACCCTTTGGATGGAGGGCAACTACTTAGAACACTTTATTTTAAGCGTTATGAATTGATTCAGTTTGTATTCTCAATAATAACTTCATTGGGAATGATAGTATTGGGTATTTTTTTCAATTCATGGATAATCACAGCTTTTGGCGTTTTATTGGGATTCCGAATAAAAAGCAGACATAAAATTTACGTAATTAGGAAAGAATTAAGAGAAGAAAAGCTGCGCTACGAATCTAATTACGAAGACCTATCAGACAAAACATATAAGAGCCTTAAAAACATTGTTGAGGATCATATACCAATGTTAGCAGAGATTAAAGAGAATTCCGATACTGAAAAATATGATCAAATTGTAGCACGTCAAGTTGATAAGGTTTTATATCCGCCAACTTTGTATGATGCCTCTATTGGATACAAAGCATTGATGTTCATCGTATGGGTTGGAGCAATCGCATTAGCTGTCTATTCGTTTCTAAATATTGATCTAAATTTACTTATTCATGCATTTCAAGGTAGGTGAGAAGGTTAAGTTTTTAACTGATACGGGTGAGGGTACGATTATATCTATTACAGATAATAATTCAATTACTGTTGAAGATGAAACGGGATTTGAGCAAACATATCCAGCAAATGAGATTGTTAAAATTTACGGTGATCAGTCAGAAGCGATAAATGACAATTACAACCTTGAAATGGCAGAGGAGTCTGCAATAAATCCAACCAAAAGAGGAGAAGAGGTAAGTGATGTTGTCAAGCGCAAAGGATACTGGGAAATAGATTTACACACTCATGCACTCTTAGAAACAGAGGCGGGTATGACTAGCGGAGAATTATTGAATCATCAATTATTCGAACTAAAACGCTTCTACAGAGGCGCTAGAGAAAAAAGAGTACGAAAAATAGTAATCATACATGGAATCGGCCAAGGGGTGCTCAAAGCAGAAGTTAGGCACTTTTTAGAAGGACAAGAAAATATTTCTTTCTATGATGCCGATTTCC
>CBFHXS010000113.1:0-7366 GCA_965659845.1 Brumimicrobium sp. | reverse complement strand
ATTGTATTCCATTAACCAGGTTGGAAAGCATCAAGTATTTAATTTGAAGCATTTTTTATTTACCTTTCGCCTTCAGATCATAACTATTTTGAGTTTAACGGCAGATTACATAGATTATAAGTATCGTCATCTTTTTATTCAATGGCTAATCAATATTGATTTACCAGGTTTTCGAAGGTTGGCCCACATTATGCCTAGATTATTGATTCCTAAGCCTAAAGGGCAGTTGCACTTAATGCTTCCAGCTGATCTTATTATTTGGTTAGATCCTCTGCTTGATAAAGGAGTAGAGAACGCACTATATTATACAGGTACATATGAAATGGGGACTCTCGATGTTATACAGCGATACTTACCGGAAGACGGTGTTTTTATCGATGTAGGAGCGAATATTGGTTTAATGAGTTTAGTAGCAGCCTTGAGAATTGGAGACAATGGACAGGTCATAGCATTTGAGCCAAGTAAAAAAACGCGTGAAATAGCAAAACATAATATAGAGATCAATAATCTTGAGGATAAGATTACTTTGCTATCGAAAGCTCTTGGGTCTAAACAAGAGAAAAAGCTCTTATTTGACAACTTAGATATTAATAGAGGAGCTGCAAGCCTTGTAAAAGGAAAAGAGAGTAGAGGAGGAGAGGAAATAGAGGTTACAACACTTGATTCGGAGTATGCTCAGCTCAAAATCGATCTTCTAAAGATTGATGTTGAAGGATATGAATTGGAGGTGCTAAAAGGTGCGGTAGAAATTCTTCAAAGAAAAAAACCTCCCATATTAATTGTAGAGTGCACAGAAGAAACCGAGCACCAAGATTTTTCTAGGTCAGATTTGTTTGATTTTATTTTGACAACTCAACCTAAGTATAAATGCTATAAACTCAAAGGAACTAAACTGAGACGGTCAGATCTTACTGAAATATATCAAGCATCAGAGCTTCCAACGCATGACAATATTATCTGTATTCCGTCGGCTATTTAATAAACTGATCGGAATAGAACGTCCACTCGTTTTAGTTCATTTCCCTCATTAACACAACGTATAATTCCATCATGTCTTCTATGTCTGAAAGAAATACTTTCTCATCAGGTGTATGAACATTGTCTTCAGGAGCACCGATAAAACACCAATCAAATGGTTGATCCGTTTTTTGTAGCATTGTTCCATCACTTCCCCCTGCAGATTCAACTTCTAATTGAAAGTGAATGTTGTTTTTCTTAGCTATTTCAATAATTTCATTTAGGTAGCTTTTTCTTGGAACTCCGCTATCTCTCATCGATATTGCAACACCACCATCATGGCGTACACCATCTGTAACCCATGTTATATCTGAAATCAACGCTTGATGTACTCCATATTTCTCATAAATATATTTACCCAAGAACCCGACACTTCCTCCACCATGCTCTTCATAGGTAGAAAATACGATTACTCCATTTTCAATATGTTTTGCGGCATTAAGGGCATTCAATACCCCTAGTCGATTGTCAAGATATGGTGATTGTACATGTTGGTTGTTCAGTCTGAAGTTGGGTTTGAATGTAAGATTTGTCCCTCTATCAATTTCCCGATCACAAACGTATTTCAAGTTTCGTTGTCCTTCATCATCTTCAATGATCATTAGTTCTGTTTCAATCTCTCCTTGACTATCAGATCCGACTAATTTCATTCCATCAACTGCTCTCGGCCCTCCTATCTTGATAAGGTTTTTGTCATAAGCTGTGGTGAAACCGATCGTATCTATATGAGCGAAAATTGCTGTATTAGGTTTGCCAAAAACAAGAATGATTGCATCTTGGAAGCCTTTACCTGATAAGATTGTAGGTTCGGCCTTCCATGTGTTTTTATGTTCATCTATGTAGTCAAGAATGAAGTCTCGGATTTCACCCTCGTCTCCAGAAGCCCCTCTGATTGATATTAATTCCTCTAATAGTGTTTCGTCAAAATGTGCCAATCTTTTCAATTTTTAATGATTTGTATTTCTTTAAATGTTCCTGAAGTACCGCTGAAGTGTTAATTTTTATTGCAATTTGGAGATAACAATCATTTTCAAATGTTTGTTCATTGATCTCTGCATCACTTTCCTTCACATCATTCATGATATGAGGCATATCAGCATAATCAAAATATAGTTTAAATCTATCTTTTACCGTTTCAGTAATGATCTTTCCGTTTTCTATAGCTTCTTTAGCTCCCGTTCGGTAAGCGTTGATTAAGCCGCCTACTCCAAGTTTAGTTCCACCGTAGTAACGAACCACGCCAATTAAAACATTCGTTAGGTCGTAGGATTGGATCTGTCCTAAGATAGGAGCTCCGGCACTATTACTAGGTTCACCATCATCATTTGCTCTGTACACGTCTTTTTGAATCCCGAAACGATAGGCCCAGCATAGATGTCTCGCTTGGTAATGGTCATTCCTCCATTTATCAAGAAGTTCTTTTGCTTGATCTTCATCCTCGCAATTTTGAGCGATACCAATGAATTTGGAGCCTTTCTCCTTATACATTCCTTCAGAGGTGCCTTTGAGCGTTTTGTATGTTGTCGGTATTTTCAGTAAATTTGATTTTACAACAAAAGTATCCATATAGGTTAGATAATGAAACACTTTCCCCAGAATATCATTTTTGTACTGATGTTAACTTTGCTTTTCTTATCTTGTAATAAAGAGGAGCAATCTTGTCACGATGGAGTTTTTACTCCAGGTAGTGAGGAGCAAACGGATTGCGGAGGTTTATGTCCACCTTGTGATGATGGAGAGGAACCTGTGATAGAAGAATCAGTTTTTGCAAAAGTTCAGGGAGCTGGGATTTCATTTTCAAATCGAGATTTAATCAAAAATCCTGATTGGATAATGAGTTTTCAAAACGACTCCGTATCAGTTATAATAAACTTTGGGGCAGGAGATTCACTTGGTGCAAGACCTTTAAAGGTTCAAAATTCTTCTGCTAATTTTCAAGGTGTTTCACATTCTACATTAGCTGAAGGAAATGTTCTTTTCACTGAAATAAATAATGTTGATAACCGTTTAAGTGGTTTTTTTGAATGTAAATTTGTTTCTGACCAAAACGTTCTAGATACGCTATTTGTGACAAACGGAGACTTTCAAAATATCTCATGGTAGAGTTGATGTAAGGAATCACATGATTCAAAGACTTAATCAAAAAGTTGATGATGAATCTTATAGTGCACTTCCGAGACACAAAAAACATATTTGATCAAAGTGATAAGCTAGAACTTTTTATTCAACGTTTAAACGACTTAATGAAAGAAGACATCCTCAAACAGGTATTTCAATCAGAGGGTCAGGATCAAATTTGGATGATTTTTAGCGTTGAGGACTTAGAAATGCTTAAAATGATTATTCACTCTATGAACATGTCATGGAATTTTGAGTTTGAAATAGTTCCCTTAAGAAGGAAAAACGAAAAGTTATAGAATGTTATCTAGAATTTATATTACATTTGAAGCCATGATTACAATGGAAAATAACTGGTGGTATAACTATTTGCGAAGCGAATAGGGTATTGCTACTGTTTCAATATTGATCCCATTCGCTTTTTGCGGATGGGATTTTTTTATGGAACAAATAAGAATAAAACTGTGTTATATAAAGGAATATGAAATTAGATTTAAATAACAATTCGGAGGGTTTTAAGCGCCCTTTTTTAATAGCAGGTCCATGCAGTGTGGAGTCAGAAGAGCAGGTGATGAATATTGCTAAAACACTCGCGAAAGATGGGAAAACAGAATTATTAAGAGGTGGTATTTGGAAGCCGAGAACACGACCTGATAGTTTTGAAGGTATGGGTGAAGAGGCTTTACCTTGGTTGGTAAATGCAGGTAGAGAGTCAGGTTTGCCTACAACTACTGAGGTGGCAAATGCGAAACATGTCGAGCTTGCGCTAAAAGCTGGGATTGACGTCTTATGGATTGGTGCTCGAACAACTGTGAACCCTTTTGCAGTTCAAGAAATAGCGGATGCATTAAAGGGAACGGATATAACTGTAATGGTGAAAAACCCTATTAATCCTGACCTTATGTTATGGATAGGTGCACTGGAGCGTTTAGCAAAATCAGGTATCAATGATTTAGTAGCAATTCATAGAGGGTTTTCAGTATATAAACATCCGAAATATAGAAATGCTCCCAATTGGGAAATTCCTATTGCTTTATTAGAAAAAATGCCAGATGTACCTTTGATTTGTGACCCTAGCCATATCGTTGGTAAAAGAGATGGGTTGTTGAATGTTTCTCAGAAGGCAATGGACTTGAATTTTACAGGGTTGATGATAGAGACCCATCATACTCCTGATGAAGCTTGGTCAGACGCGAAGCAACAAGTTAAACCAGAGAGCTTGTTTTCTTTGATTGATCAAATCGTATTGCGATACGAAGATATGTCAGACGAAGTCCAAAACTACATTGAACGAATGAGGACGAAGATTACAGCAGAAGATGACCGCTTGTTTGAGATCCTTAGTAATAGAATGAAACTAGCTGAAGAGGTTGGGATTTATAAGCGCGAAAATGATATTACTATTCTTCAACAAGAGCATTGGAGAAGAGTGATTGAAAATAGGTTAAATCAATCTGGAGATTTTCATTTGACGAAAGAATTTGTGCGTGCTTTAATGGATGCAATTCATCAGGAATCAATTAGACATCAAACGAAAGTGATGAATCCAGATTTGAAAAGCTAGTTATATTAGATGTACAGTTAATCGAACAATCATTCCTATCGCGGCCAAAGTAACACCTGAGATAAAAATTTTAGCTATAAATTTTGACTTTTTATATACGGAGAAAGCTCCTACCAATATTGTTAAAAGTAGAATGAGTACTCCTGGGTTTAGCAGGAAGGAGTCGACTAAATCTCCCCTTAGTAAGGCAAGCATAGATCGTTGAGTGCCGCAGCCGAGACATTCAACTCCAAAGCTTGATTTGAAGGAACATGTAAGAAGATGATCTTCCATTGTTTTAGTATTGTGCCATACTTGCTATTGAAGCAAACATGGTTCCTACGATAGCAATATATGCAATTAAAAAGATGAGATATAAAGATGACAGCGCAAGACCAATGATTCCACATATCTTACCTGCTTTTACAAGCTGTATCGACTCTTTCGTATATCTATTCGGATGTTCGTCTATTAGTTTATTTGCTTTGTTTGCCAAAACCAATGCGATTATTCCACAAGCGATTCCGACAACTCCATAACAGAAACATCCTGGGAAAATAGAACATATACCTAATACTAAGGCACCAACACTGTTTGGTACTTTTTCATTACCTAAGTAATTGTCATCCAATTGTATTTCATCCTCTAATTCGCTCATAAGTAGTGTATTTGGAGTCAAAAATAGCAGGATAATTCTTTTCAAGCTAGAAAAATGATTTGAATTACAGATTTAACCTAAGATATGATTTGCTGTCACCAGTGAATATGAATATGAATTTCCAAGTGGAGTTCAAGCCAGAATCGATGAAATCTACTTATATTTGTTGGCATTCTTAGCAAAATAATTATGGAAAAAATAGCACCTTATAAACCAGCAAATAAAGTAAGAATCGTTACAGCAGCCTCGCTGTTTGATGGTCACGATGCGGCTATAAATATTATGCGTCGTATCATTCAATCTACAGGATGTGAAGTGATTCACCTCGGACATGATAGAAGCGTAGAGGAAGTTGTTGATTGTGCAATTCAAGAGGATGTTCAGGCCATAGCGATGACATCTTATCAAGGTGGACATACAGAGTACTTAAAGTATATGTATGATCTCTTACAAGAGAAAGGAGCCCCTCAAATTAAGATCTTTGCTGGTGGAGGTGGTACTATTCTTCCTGAAGAAATCGATGAACTTCATAAGTATGGAGTTACCCGAATTTATCATCCAGATGATGGTCGGGAAATGGGATTGCAGGGAATGATCAACGACTTGGTGAAACAAGCTGACTTTCCTGTTGGTGAGAATGTGAAGGTTGATGCGAATAAACTGAAAGAGAAGAACAACGCAAATACTGCAAAGGTAATTTCAGCGGCAGAAAACTTTCCTGAAGAATCAAAAGCACTGTTGGATGAAATTCATGCGCTTTCGGACAAGGTTGATACTCCTGTTTTGGGTATTACCGGAACAGGTGGTGCGGGTAAATCTTCTTTAGTCGATGAGTTAGTTCGTCGTTTTTTAGTTGATTTTGACGATAAAAACATTGCGGTTGTGTCCGTCGATCCTTCTAAACGAAAAACGGGTGGAGCGCTGTTAGGAGATAGAATACGTATGAATTCAATCTCAAGTAATCGAGTTTACATGCGTTCATTGGCTACCCGCCAATCGAATCTAGCCTTGTCTAAGCATGTTGCAGAAGCATTGCTTGTATTGAAGGCAGCTGAATATGATTTGATCATTCTTGAAACTTCAGGAATTGGTCAGTCGGATACAGAGATCATGGATCATTCTGATGTAAGTCTGTATGTGATGACTCCTGAATACGGAGCCGCTACTCAGCTGGAGAAAATCGATATGTTAGACTTTGCTGACGTTATCGCATTGAATAAGTTCGATAAACGTGGAGCACTAGATGCATTGAGAGATGTGCGAAAGCAATATCAGAGAAATCATCAGTTATGGGAAGCTCAGGTAGACGATATGCCAGTTTATGGAACGATCGCCTCTCAGTTCAATGATCCAGGAATGAATCAATTGTACAAGGTGCTGATCGATACGGTGAACAAAAAGACCGATGCTACACTAGAGTCAACGTTTGAGATCACAGATGAAATGTCTGAAAAGATCTACGTGATTCCACCAGAGAGAACACGTTACTTGTCTGAAATTTCAGAAAATAATAGAGCCTATGATAAATGGGTTGAACAGCAAGTAGATGTAGCTGATAAACTTTATGGGTATCAGAAGTCAATTGATACTTTGGAGTCAAGCGATATAGAAGATAAAGATCGATTGATCAAAGGACTTCAAGAAGCGTTTGAAAAAGAAAAGATGAACCTTAACCCGCACAATTGGGAAGCCATAGAAACTTGGGGTGACAAGGTGAAGAAATACAATGATCCGATCTTTACATTTAAAGTTCGTGACAAAGAATTAAAGATTAAAACCCAGACAGAATCGCTTTCTCACTTGCAGATTCCAAAGGTAGCATTGCCGAAGTATTCTTCTTGGGGAGATATTCTGCAGTGGATCCTACAGGAAAATGTACCAGGAGAATTCCCGTATACTGCAGGTTTATTCCCGTTCAAAAGAGAAGGGGAGGACCCGACGCGAATGTTTGCGGGAGAAGGTGGACCAGAACGTACAAATAAACGTTTTCACTATGTGAGTTTGGGGATGCCTGCAAAACGTTTGTCTAC
>CBFHXS010000112.1:0-7509 GCA_965659845.1 Brumimicrobium sp. | reverse complement strand
TCTAACCTCTTCAATTGTTGGTGCCTCTACATACACTCTGAGTACTGGCTCAGTTCCAGATGGTCGTATCATCACCCATTTCCCATCAGGAAAATGAAATTTAAAACCATCGATCGTTTCTACATTTTGTACTTCATAGTCACCAAACGATTTATACTTATCCGCTTTGCAATTTGCAATGATTTCTTGTTTCAACTGCTCATTGATATGCAGATCACTTCTTTCAAATTTGAATTCGCCAACAATTTCGTATACTTCGTTGATCAATTCTTCTAGCGACTTTCCTGACTTTGCCATGAATTCCCAAACGATCATTCCCATCCAGATACCATCTCTTTCTGGAATATGTCCTTTCGTTGCAATTCCTCCTGATTCCTCTCCTCCAAGCAAAACATCCTCAGCAATCATGATTCCTGCAACATGCTTAAATCCGATTTTTACTGTTTGATGCTCTAAGCCGTAATGTTCACACATTTTTTCAATCTTCGGTGTACAACTGAAAGCAGTAACTACTTTCCCTGTCATTCCCTTATACTTCACTAAATAGTGAATGAGCAAAAGAATGATATGGTGCGAGTCTACAAACTCCCCTTTCTTGTTGTATAGCCCTATTCGATCTGCATCACCATCTGTGGCAAGTGCAGATTCTATATTTCCTTCTTTCTTGATAAAAGCCTCAAGCTCCTGAAGGTTCTTTGCTATTGGCTCGGGAGCTTGCCCCATAAAGCCAGGATTAAAATCGCAGTGCAAGAAATCCATTTTCGGGAACAATTGCTTCAATACGTTCTGACCCGCGCCATACATGGCATCATATGCCAAACGCATTCCTGAATTCTTGATTGCTTCAATATCGAAGCTTTCCTTTACTGCATCGATATACTCTTTCTCAAGGTCAACCTTCACGATTAATCCTCTATCGGCAGCATCATGAAGATCGATATCTTTAACACCTGCTTTAGGCTCATCTTGAATCATATCTTCAACCTCTTGCACCTTCTCTGGAGAAAGTGGCCCACCTTCTTTTGACTTTAACTTGTACCCTCCGTACTCTGGTGGATTATGAGAAGCTGTTAAAACAATTCCCAAGTCACAATTGTACGTATTGGCTCCCATGGAAACCATTGGTGTCGAAACAAAGCCTTCTGCATAGTATACTTTGATACCTGCATCAACGAAAACCTTAATCACGATATCCATGAATAATGGACCATTGAATCGGCAATCGTGTCCTATCACTATACTTGGTGAGTTCGGATTCTCTCTAACCACCCATTTCGCTGATGCTTCAGCTACTCTAGCAACATTATTTATTGTGTATGTATCTCCGATTATTGCTCTCCAGCCATCGGTTCCAAATTTTATTTTATCTACCACGTTTCTTCTCGTTTATATATTCTTGATTTAAGGAGTGCTAAGATAATAATTCTTTGAATAGTAGCTAGACAAGTTTGGATGAGATGAATGCTATATAAATGCTGGATCAGGAGATCCGGCGAAGCGGGGAGAAGAGCGCAAGGTAAGCACAGGATCGGGAGATCCTGCGAATTGTGGGATCCAACGGATCGTGGTCAGGAATAAGGTAACGCAGGATCAGGAGATCCTGCGGAGCGGCATATTACAACAGAAAATAGATCGCATTAAAAAGACTGAAATGTAAACCTCCATACATTAACATCACTAAAATCACTCGTGAAAATGCAAGATCAGATGTAATACCTAAGTACTCATTAGGGTGTATAGATTGACTCTTTTTCATAAGAGTAAAAACCAGAATAGAAGTCGTGATAAAATAGAAAATGAAATATAACATAAATGCATCGAAAACACCATTCTCATTGGATGAATAATATATCATACCAGGCAGTATTGGTCCTATGAACATTAAAAGATAGAGGCTTCCGAACCTGTAACTATACCCTCTTAACTCTTCAATCATTGAGATTAATTTTAAGATTCCTAGAATCAAACCTTTCATATTGCTATAAATAAAAAAGACCTCAGGAATTATATGAGGTCTTTAGGTTTAGATTAATAAGTTTCTTACTCCAATGCATCCGCCTTCTTCCTCGCTTCTGCCATAATCTTATCAGCTCTTGTATTCGCTTCATTTTCGATTTTCTGAGCCTTATCCTCTGATTGTTCTCTTAACTTTTTCGCACTAAGTTCAGCAGCCTTTTTCTTCAAAGGATTATTTCCTGCCTCATCAATTAATTTTTGAGCGTTTTTCTCTCCCTCTGCTCTAGTTTGATCTGCTAATTTCTTAGCATCAGCCTTGATCTTATCCGCTTTCGCTTGAGCATCGTCAAGTATTTTCTTTTTGCGTTTTGCAAGCTCTTCTTTTCCTTCTTCGATCTTATCATCAATAACTTCCTTCACAGTATCTTTGATTTCATCAACTTTTTCATCGATCATATCCTTGATATCACCCTTAACATCTCCTGCTAACTCCAAAATCTTCTCTTTCATGTTGGTTTTGATCTTAGGGTCTTTAACAGTATTGGTTACAAAAGCGGTTACCGGTATCTCTGCAGGTAACTCGTTCATTTCAAAACCTGGAATATTCTTTACTTTTTTGATTGCTTGTTCTGCCAGCTTCATTACCTCTCCAGGAATCTCTTCCTTTGGAATGTTCATCTCCAATTTATAGTCAATTTCTTGCAGGAAAGATGTTGTTCCACTTACTTCAGTAGCTATGTTTTTTGCTAATTTAATCTTGAATGGCTTTACACGTACTTTTCCATCTTCAAATTCAAAAGAAGCTCTTATATTTTCCAATGTTTGATCACTTAACTTATTGATCTTCGTTGCTTCTGCAAGTTTATCTAACGGTTTAAACCCTTCGATCTTCACCATGTCTGTTAAAAGAGTTCCATCACCGTTCAATGAACTATACACTGGCTCGAACAATGGAGTGACTTCACTTGACATTTTAAAATCAGATGTGATCTTACCTTGCGCATATTTAGCGATCGGAGCTAGTTTCTCAATCGTCAAGAAGTTTGTTGCCAATGCATTAATATCAACAGATTTTAAACTGTATGCGAAATCTACCATTGGTTTTGAGTGGTTTTGCGTATTGTACTTTCCACTTAATCCAACTTCTCCACCCATCGTATTCATTGAAAGATTCTCCAAAACAGCTTCTTCATTTCTCAAATAAACCATTCCATTGATCTTCTTCACATCTAATCCATCATAGATCAATTCATCAACTGTTGTAGTCATGGTGAAATCAATATTTGCCGGAATCAAAATCGGATCTTCGCTTTCTGAAGATGAGGCACTCGCAGTTTCATTAGTTGCTTCCTCTGTGGATTCACCCTCTGCAGGAGTTTCTTCGGATGCTGGCATGATTTCATCGATATTTAAAACGTCCGAATGGTAATCAAACGTTCCTTTTAAGTCTCCCTCATTGAATGCATAAGCCAGATAATTCTCTACATCTCCGCTCATCGTGAAGTCACTTGCTCCCATTTTACCTTTTAAATTCGCAAGATTCAACTTTTGTGGAGAAAATTCGAATAACATATCTTCTACGTCTACCGCCGCAGGAAGATCATCCGAATCATAATGGAATTTCTCCAGTCTCAGCGAACCCTCTGCATTAAATTCTTCATATTCTTCTTTCTCCAACGTCGATAATCTTCCATCCACTTTAAGATCAGAAGTCAATTTACCGTTGTACTCTTCATTCTCTCCTAACGGAATTACTTTTCCTAAAGTAGAAAGATCGACATTGGCAAGAACTTTAGATCGCATGTATGGATCTGTCATTGGATTACTCATATAGAAATTAGCATCAATTGTATTTCCAACGAATGCAGCTTTAAACTGATCGACAGCAACAGTAATCGCATCCATGCTTGAACCTCCCGGGAATTTAGCTCCTGCAACAACAGCTATGTTATCGATAGATGAAGGCATATCTGGATAATTGATCGACGCCCCTGTAATTTTGGTTCCAAAATCAAAAGCAGGAAGGTTTGCATCATCCATTTTACCTTTAACAAACCCATTTAGACTCATATTACCAGATGCAACCATACCCTCGTAGCCCGTGTGATAGAATGCTGGAATCAAAGAAAGAAGATCTTTGAAACTTGTTTTCTCTGCATTCAATTTCAGGTCCATATCGTCGTATCCGTCAAACATTTCATAATACCCTTCGAATGAAGTCGTCAGTGCATTCAATGATAGTTTGTTGTCTTTCAATTCAAAACGACTGCTTTTATCAGAAAAAGTCATTTTTAGATCCATATCAAGATCTGTTTTCACGGACGAAAGATAGGATACACCATCCATTTCATAGGTCAATTGATCCATAGAAGTTTTCGTTGAGAAATCGATTACATCAGCTGTTAAATCACCTGTACCTTCATGATTAAGATTAATAATTTCAGCATGCATTGAAGAAAGTTGATCATCATAAACAATATACCCCTTTTGAATCTCATAATGGTTTAGACCGAGTTTAAAAGCAGACGATGCAGTATCAACCTCTTCTGTTGCTAATTCTTCAGAAGATTTCATGATGTCGTAGTTTGACAATCCGTTTTCTAAAACTTTCACATGAATCTTAGGTTCAATCAATTTAATTGACCTCACTTCGATATTCTCCATGTCTATCACACTCCAAAAGCCTAATTCAGTTTCTATACTTTTTAAGTCAACCAACTTTATTCCTTCAAAGTCATCTTGTCCCGTAATTCTCACTCCATCAAAAGAGAGCGTCATATCAGGGAAGGTAGAAATAAACGTAAGGTCAAAATCATCCACCTCAACTGTGGCTTTCAACATTTTATTGGCCTCATCAAGTGCTAATTGTTTCAGTTCGTCCTTAAAGAAAATTGGGATTAGAATCAAGGAAGCTACTATTAGTACTAGTAAAACCCCAAAATATTTCAAGATCCGTTTAATCAAAGATTTCTTTTTTTTACCTTTTGAAGCTGACATATCAGTACTTTTGTGTTTGATTGTTTAAGTATAACTTTTAAGTTAGCTAAAATTAATCGTTTTGTGTGGATTGCAAATTGATATTCTAAAAAATTAACATGAAGTTTTTAATATTAGTAGTAACGATAATATTCTCGTTGAGTCTTTCAGCTCAGATTATCACAAATGATCAAGGCCAAAGTGACAAAAAAGAAAAACAGGAAAAAGATAGGCCCACTGCTCTTTCTTCCAAATCAGGAATTGAGATTTATGCTGGTTTTAGCCCTTCCTTCACTTACAGAACTCTTCAAGAAAATGATGGTATCTTCGGTGATCCTTTAGGAGAAAGAGAAAACGAAATCGGTGAATGGGTCAGCTCTTTTGAAGCAGGTGTAAGAAATGACCTAAACAATAATCTTCAACTTCAAATAGGGCTAGGATTTGCCAGAAACAGGGAGTCCTACAGTTTCGAATCCATGGAAACAGATTCAGTTTACAGGTACATAAATACTTATAGACACATCTCATTTCCTATCCGATTATCCTATGAATACGGAGAAGAAATCTCTTTTTTTGGAGGTATCGGAATCATGCCAAAAGCATTTGTGTCCATGGAAAAAGTCGAAACAGTAATCGACATAAACAATCAAGAAAGTGATATCACTTCAATAGAACGTGAAGGATTCAATCTTTTCGTTGTTGACGCAACAGGATCTTTAGGTACGAAGATTCAGTTCAATGAAAATTATGGGATATACGCCCAGGTTGAAGCCAGAAGACAACTATCCAATAACTATGATAGTCAATCCCCGTACATCCGGAGACCTTATGCATTAGGATTCAATATGGGGATTCAGATATATTTATAAGCCATAGTTCTGAACGGTAAATTGTCAATAGAAAATTTAAGTTTTAAGTCGAGGGTTCTAATGAGTCCCTTATATTTGTTTTAAGAAATATTTGAATATGAAAGTGAACCCAGCATACAAAACAAAAGAAGATTTAGTAGAGCTTTATAATACTCCCTTGTTGGAGTTAATGTATCATGCAGCAACAATTCACCGCGAGCATCATGATCCCAATGAAGTTCAGATGAGTTCTCTTTTGAGCATAAAAACAGGAGGTTGTCCTGAGGATTGTGGATATTGTCCTCAAGCTGCACGATATCATACTGATGTTGATACGCACAAATTAATGAGCGTTGAAACTGTTGTGGAACAAGCTAAAAACGCTAAAGCCAATGGCTCTTCTAGATTATGTATGGGTGCCGCTTGGAGAAATATTCGTGATAATCGCGACTTTGACAATGTTATTCAGATGGTGCAGGCAGTAAACAACCTAGACATGGAAGTTTGTTGTACACTTGGAATGATGACAGATAGTCAAGCCGAACGCCTGAAAAATGCAGGTTTATATGCATACAATCATAACTTGGATACAAGTGAAGATTATTATGATGATGTCATTTCTACCCGTGAATATCAAGATCGTCTCAAGACTATTGATAATGCAAAAAATGCTGGAATTTCAGTATGTTCAGGAGGTATTATTGGAATGGGAGAATCTGTTGAAGACCGAATGGGGCTCCTCATGTCATACATGAAGATGGACACTCCACCAGAGTCGATTCCAATTAATGCATTAGTTGCTGTAGAGGGAACTCCAATGGAAGATCAAAAACCAGTAGAAATCTGGGAAATGGTGAGAATGGTAGCAACAACTCGAATTCTATTTCCTGAATCAGTAGTTCGATTATCAGCAGGAAGAACATCTATGTCAAAAGAGGGACAAGCAATGTGTTTCATGGCTGGAGCTAGTTCAATATTTGCTGGTGATAAGTTACTCACTACTCCAAACCCTGAGTTTAATGAGGATAAGGAACTGTTTGACATTCTTGGTTTGAAACCAAAGGCTGCTTTTGCTGATGGAGATAGACCTGAAAGTAAACCAGATGCAATCATCGAAGAGAAAAAGAAAAAAGCTGCTGCACGTGAAAAAGAATTAGCAGAGGCCCGCAAAGAACGTGGTGAATTTTCTCCAAGAAAGGTTGTTTCTGCAAAGTAATCCATCTTTATAATAGAGGCTATGTCGCTGGAAGAATCAATGAAGCGTCAACTCAGTGAGCGAGAGAAATCTGGTAATCGTAGAACTTTACGTATTGACGACTGTATCATTGATTTTTATTCGAATGATTATCTTTCATTAGCGAATTTCCCGACTGAAAGTAATGTTAGTGAAGCTCCAGGAAGCTCCAGGCTTATTGCTGGAAACACCAAGGAACACGAGTCCCTGGAAAATCAAATCGCTACTTTTTTCAATCAAGAGTCGGCACTCCTATTTAATAGCGGCTACGCTGCGAATGTTGGAGTATTATCTTGTATCCCTAAGAAAGACGATATCATTCTTTTTGATGAATTATCGCATGCAAGTATAAAAGATGGTATACGACTTTCATTGGCAAAAGGTATTCGGTTCAAGCATAATAATATAGATGATCTCAAAATTAAACTTGAGAACAACAGAGATAAAAGATGTTTCGTGGTTACGGAGGGACTTTTTTCAATGGACGGAACATTT
>CBFHXS010000111.1:0-7554 GCA_965659845.1 Brumimicrobium sp. | reverse complement strand
AGATCTTCTTGATGGACCTTTCAGTCACTCAATATTAAAAAGAGCTAGTGAAAAAGGGCTAGCAGAAGTACATATTCACAATATTCGGGATTACTCGACAGATAAGCACAAAAATGTTGATGATTATCAATACGGTGGCGGTGCTGGGATGGTAATGGCAATACAACCAATAGCTGATTGTATAATAATATTGCAAGAAGAAAGAACATACGATGAGATCATTTATATGACTCCAGATGGTGAACTATTTGAACAGTCTAAGGCAAATAATCTTTCCCTTAAGAAGAATCTCATTATTCTTTGTGGCCACTACAAAGGTGTAGACGAGCGTATAAGAGAGCGTTTCATCACAATGGAAATTTCCATAGGTTCTTACGTACTTTCGGGAGGTGAACTAGCAGCTGCTGTTGTTGCAGATAGTATCATCAGGTTAATTCCTGGGGTACTGAACAACGAAACTTCAGCATTAACAGATAGCTTTCAGGATGGACTATTGTCACCACCTGTATATACAAGACCCGCTGAATACGAGGGCATGAAAGTACCGGAGATCCTATTGTCTGGAGACTTTAAAAAAATCGAAGCCTATCGCGAAGAAGAAGCTTTAAAGCGAACAAAAAAAAGACGTCCTGATCTTCTAGATGACAATTAGGAAAACCCTAAATTGATCAAGTGATTGAACCAAGGAAGAAATAATCTCTTTCATTCATATTGTTTATTTACCCGTTTATCGAAAAGTTAAGAAATTATTATCAATCCTTCAAAAATCTATGTAAATTCGGGGCGCTATGAACTATTTACGTTTTTTCGCGGTATTATCTGTAAGCCTAGTTATAATGAGCTTTCACGAGTACTTTTTTGGTTTTGCGGAAATGCAATACAACGAGAAAACAGAAAAAATAGAAATCTCTGTAGCTGTTACTGGTCATGACTTTGAACTTTATCTAGAAAAGAAAGGAGTTGTTATTCCGAAACTTGAGGAATGTGTTAATCAAAAGATTCACATGAACAAGATTGAAGTAGAGATTCAACAAGGTTTTCAAGTTTATGCTGGCGACCAACAACTGCAACTGGACCTATTGGGTATGGAGATCAACACGAAGGACCAAGCCATATTTTACCTCTCCACGAGAAAAATGGAAAAACCCGAATCACTAGTCGTTCGTTTCGACTTATTAATGAATTATTTTATTAAACAACAGAACAAGTTAACTGTATTTAAAGAGGGTAAGAAAGAGTTTTATGCTTTTTTAAATACTGGACCAGAAAGAAAAATCAATTTATGAAAAAATTATCACTCTTTGTGCTAATGACCATTGGAGCTGTTGCTTTTGCACAAGATGAAAGTAACCCTGAGAACATCAACAATAATAAGTTCCGCCAACTCTATCATGAGCTACCAACTCCAAATGTATATAGAACTGCATCGGGAGCTCCGGGCCATGAATATTATCAGCAAAAAGCGAACTATGATATTGAAGTTACGCTTGACGATGAAAAACAAACTATTTATGGTACGGAGCGCATAACATATGAGAATAATTCTCCAGATCCTTTATCGTATTTATGGCTTCAATTGGATCAGAACGTAAGAGCTATGAACTCAGACAGTAAGTTGATCAACGTTGAACGTATGGAAAACTTTAGGTCATTAGGCCAGGTACATCAAAAGATGTTCGAATTCGATGGCGGATATAAAATCGAATACGTAAAAGCTACAAATGGTGAAGCATTGGAATACGCAATCAATAAAACGATGTTGCGAATAGATTTAGCCTCTCCATTGCAAGCTGGCGGAACTATTAGTTTTGACATTAAATGGTGGTACAACATCAATGATAGAATGGCTATTGGTGGACGTTCTGGATACGAATATTTTGAAGAGGAAGATAACTACATCTATACAATTGCTCAATGGTTCCCGAGAATGTGTGTTTATAATGATGTTGAAGGATGGCAGAATAAACAATTCTTGGGTCGAGGAGAGTTCGCCCTTCCTTTCGGTGACTATGATGTTAAAATCACTGTTCCCTCTGATCACATTGTAGGATCTACAGGCGTTCTACAAAATGAATCTTCTGTTCTCTCAAGTGAGCAAAGAAATAGATTGAAGGAAGCAAAAAAGAACTTTGACAAACCTACAATGATCGTTACTGAAGAGGATGCTATCGCAGCTGAAAAGAACAAAAAGAAGACAACTAAAACTTGGCATTTCGAAGCAGAAAATGTTAGAGACTTTGCTTTTGCGAGCTCACGAAAGTTCATCTGGGACGTCATGCCAGTGAAAATTAATAATAAGACATCACTTGCAATGTCATATTACCCTAAAGAAGGTAATCCTTTATGGGAAAGATACTCTACTGAAGTGGTAGCTCATACACTAAAGGTTTATTCGAAATATACAATCGACTACCCTTATCCAGTTGCAATTTCTGTTCACTCCAAGTCAATTGGTATGGAATACCCAATGATTTGCTTTAATGGAGGACGTCCAGAAGCTGATGGAACTTACTCTCAAAGAACTAAATACGGCATGCTAGGCGTGATCATTCATGAAGTAGGTCATAACTTCTTCCCGATGATTATTAACTCTGATGAACGTCAATGGACGTGGATGGATGAAGGGTTGAATACTTTTGTACAATATCTTACAGAACAAGAATGGGAACGTGACTATCCTTCAAGAAGAGGGCCTGCATATCAAATTGCGGATTATATGGGAGGAGATAAGAAGTACATTTCTCCGATTATGACTAATTCAGAGTCAATCTGGCAATTTGGAAACAATGCCTATGGAAAACCAGCTACAGCTCTTAACATATTGAGAGAAACAATAATGGGGCGTGAACTTTTTGATCATGCATTTAAAATTTATTGCGAGCGATGGGCATTCAAACACCCTACTCCTGCAGATCTTTTCCGTACTATGGAAGATGCATCTGCGGTAGACCTTGATTGGTTTTGGAGAGGTTGGTTCTACACGACTGATCATGTTGACATTGCACTTAACGATGTTAAATGGTTTCAATTAAATACGGGTAACCCTAATGAGGAGAAAGCATTCAAAAAACAACAGGATGAGTCTGCAGATGAGCATATTGGTTACACACGTAACAAAGAGCAAGTAAAAGAAACGATGACAGAAAAGAAGCCTGAATTAGAAGACTTTTATAACAAACGAGATATCTACAAAGTAGACCCTTTAGATGTTAAGGAGTATGAAGAACTCAAGACTAAACTTTCGCAAAAAGATATTGAACTCTTGAATAGCGGTAAACATTTTTATGAGCTTCAGTTTGAAAATATTGGTGGGCTAGTTATGCCTCTGATCATTCAAGTTAATTTTGCTGACGGTTCTGAAGAAATAATTAGAATACCTGCTGAAATATGGAGAAGACAAAACTACAATGTTTCTAAAGTATTCATCTTTGACAAAGAGGTTGCTAGCTTCCGTCTTGACCCTTTCCTAGAAACAGCGGATACAGATTTAAGTAACAATAGCTGGCCTAAAGAAGTTGAGCCAACACGATTCAAATTATTCAGAGAACAACAGACTAGAGAAAATCCAATGCAACGTCAAAAACGCGCCGACCAATTGGAAAATGAATAGTTAACTAAAATAAATATAGATAGGGACGGATTCATTCGTCCCTTTTTTTTGTGCCTAATTTGACAATATAACCGCCTCTTTAACTTCCTCTACTAGCACACCTGTTGGTGATTTATTAATCGCTGATCGAATTGATCCAGGGCTATACATTTCGTATATTATCACAGACTTACCCGATTTAGTGATAAGACCAACTTGATCTTCTGTAAGATCAGCATTGCGAAAAAACCACCCTAAATAAAACGGAGAATCCAATTCTATAGTATTAAAATCAAAAGAATCTGACCATATAGAATAACCTAAGGAGTTCATTTCGGAAGCAAGAGTTGTATCATTAATGATAAATGAAACTTGCAAAGAAGGATGATTTATTAATTCACTGCACTCTTCAATTAAATATTGAGAAGTAACCGAAAATCCTTCACAAGAACCAATGGATTTGACATCTATAAATATTTCTTTACTTCCCTGGATATTATTGAGATCAAGGTCTCTGACTCTAGAAAGTGAAAAATTTTGATTATCAAAATCAACATTCTTCAAATAGTCATCTGTTCTTTCACAAAGTCTACCACTGCCATTAGTACGATCATCTAAATAAACATCATGAAACATCCATAACGTTGAATCCTGACTGAATTGCACATCCATTTCAATCCCTTGAAGACCTTCAAAAGAAATGGCATAATCAAAACCCTCCTTGGTATTATCGATAAAATAACTTTGGGGATTATACAGACCAGTGATTGCATGCGTGTAGACCGCCACCGTTTTACCCTTATTAACCTTATCGCAACTTAAAAAAATCACGACTACCAGAACTATCAGTGCTATAAACTTAATGCGAGAATACATATCCAAATCCTATGTGAATTAAAAAAGAAGAATAGTTTACACTATACTTTTTGGACCCTTCATACCCTAATCCATAATACGCACCATGAACTAGTTTATAACGATCACCGAGGACAAACTCGTATCCAAAAAGCATTTCGATATTATTAACGGTACTGGCCTCTGATAAGCGAGAAGTAACCAACTGTCCTTTCAAACCCGGGACTAAATCAACCTTCCAGTTTTCTTTCAGAACATCATACCCTAGCCCCATTGAAACCAAAGGGGAAAATGTATTGAAGCCTAAATGTCTTATCTTGGTAGACAATAACAAATTTACATTCCACCCTTCATGAAAATTTGAATTCCATGCTAACCCAGCATAGAGTCCGGTTTTACCATAAGCACTTTGAAGTGTCAAGGCGTTAGCTCTCTTTACTTGTATCATATTGAAATCACAAGCCCTTTTGACTATAGAATCTTGTGAAAACAATGGATTTGCCACTACAAATAAAAAAGTCAACCCTAGAAAGTAGAACTTCATCATTAACCACCCTTTCGTTTTGTTTTATAGCCTTTTTTCTCCAGCAACTCAATCACCTTATCTCTAAAACTGCCTTGAATAAGGATTTCACCTTCCTTAACTGTACCTCCTACTCCACATGATGATTTCAACATCTTACCGAGATCCTTTAAATCGTCTTCCGCTCCAACAAATCCCTCTACAAGTGTTACATCTTTGCCCTTCCTCTTTTTACGATCGATAGAGACATAAAGCAGCTGTTCATCATTGGGAAGTGTTTCTTCCTCTGGACTTTCATCATGGCCATAATCAAAATCTGGATTCGTACTATAAACAACATTTACACGTTTTTTCTTCTTCTTACCCATCTCTATTTTAATCTCATTTCGTTATTTCAATCAACCTATTCATTGCTTTTTCATTCGCATGGGAATAAATCGCATTTCTTATCTTCTGTTTTTCTTGCTTCGTTAAATGCCAGGACAATGCTATTCTATCGTTAAAATCTTCTCTTAAATTAAATGTAATTATTTCAATTGGAAAGTTCAGCGATCTAACAGCTGTTGATAATAGTTCGTCTTGATTAAAATCTTGAACGCGAGGGAAATTACCATACATATTACTAAACGGCAAGAATAAACGTTCTATCAATCCAATCTCCCGGTAAGTTTCTCCCCTTAACGTCTTCTTGGCATCTCTAACCTTCAGAATCACAACTCCACTGGTATTCTCTTCTATCCATTTGCGCAATGCTAATAAATACTTGACAGTTGTTTTTGTTCCATAATTGTCTCTAATTCCCGCATCCATAACTTGCATACCAGGATCAGTGGGCATGGTAACCATTGGCATAATATAAGGAAAGGTTGCACTCATTCTTAGCACAGAAGTAAAAGCAACGTCCTCTGGTTTATTTTTTCTAAAGTACTTCAAATACTCTATATTCTCTAGTTGAGGCTCAAGTCCAATCCTTGTATCTAGCTTATCAGATGACTGCAAATAACCGTGATGTTGAGAACCAATCAACAATCTTCTGCCATCGTTTATAATTGTTGGCGAAAAAATGAATGTTGGAATCACACCTTCCCTTTCTGGTTTAGTATAGCTCCCCAGTGTCCCAGAGAATGCACCATTTAAGTTTTCTTTAAGCTCTTCTTCGAATGCATAACCACGGTCTTTCGAATATCTATGTCCGTTGACCTCCACTTTTTGAAAACGAAAGAAAATATCACTAGTTGAAATAGAAAAAGACAGTCTATTTAAGAGGTCTTTTGCCAACCAATCACCATATCGTGAATTTGTCCTGTCCTTAATTAATGAGTCTCTTTCCTGAAGAATTAAATCACGATAATAAGCAGCTCCGATTATTCCACCAGATGCTCCAGTCACCATTTGAATATTCTTCACCAGCGCTTTCTGAGAGAGACTATCAGCACTTTGAAGTACATAGAACGTCCATAGCGCAGAACGTAAACCACCACCACTTGTGTTAACAAGCACCAACTTTGGTTTATTCTGACCCGTATTACTCTTCCAGTTTTCTAAAGTTTCTATATAATTCTGATAATCATTCTGTATTATGCTATCCGTGTATGCAATGGCTTGAATAGCCTCTTTATCATAAACTACTAGCTCTGGTTCTTCATAAGATAGTCCAAATGCATAACTCTTAAACTGAAACCAAGTGGTTTCTTTACTAAGGAAGTTAATAAACAGGAACAAGGCTAGTAAAATGGCGTATGTCCAATTTTTAAACCACGAAAAGAATGCACTAATCAGCATAATTACTATGGTAAATAGCATCATAATACTTACACTGGCAGGAACTTGAAAAAATTCAATATCTCTAAAGAAACCTACTGCAAAAAAAGACAAAATTAAAACCACCTCAAAAACAGATGCATTTATATGATTCTGTGTAAAAACCTGATCGAGAACTTTTCGATCGTAATGAATAGAACTTCTGGAACGTTTAATCTTAAGCGCTCTTCCCAAGTAATAATATCGATCCAGAGAACGCTTCAAAAAGTCCTCATACCATGTTTGCTTTTTGTGAAGTGAAGCATTTACGTTACTTGACTTAGAAACAAACTCTTCAGATCGTTTACCAGTTATTTTGAAAAGATCTTTGTTCGTTGGAAAAAAATACAAAAAAGCAAAACTAATAAACAAGAAAACCCCTACAACGAAGCTAGCAACAAGACTTACTAGATTAGAAGTAGTTACAAACTCTTGGTTCTTTTGAAAGGCATATATACTAATACTTAAATTCACGATAAACGCGAGAGGTATAAGACTATTGTTGAGCGAAAATTTAAAAAAAGGTCTAGAAAGCGTTGCAATAAAAGGATACTTTGGACCCAGCAAAATATACGAATAGGTTTGAAATGCCATTATGAATCCGCCAATACTGAATCCTAGCAATAAAAATGCAATATAGTTTGAACTACCCAAATATTCTGGAGACAAAAACAAATAAGGAAGTCCAAACCCTATGCCGATCTGATTATTTATGATCGCAAAGAGGAATGCCCAATAAAAAAGAACAATCAAGTTATACTTAAATTGAGACAACAACAGATGAATA
>CBFHXS010000110.1:3866-7563 GCA_965659845.1 Brumimicrobium sp. | reverse complement strand
CTTGAGTTTCTTCTCTATTCATCTGAAGCATCTTGATCCATTCTGTTTCCAGACCATTTTCCCTCAATGCCTGATGCCAACAATCAACTAAAACTACATTAGAATGGTAGGCTTCTCTTCCACCCTTTAGTAGTATTTTGTTATTCGCTTTAAATGCTAACACTGCAGCTTCAATAGTAACATCTGGCCTAGATTCATAAATGATCATTATCGTACCGAATGGATCTGTTTTGTTTATGATTTCTAAACCCGAATCCAAAGTAATGGATGAGATTTCTTGACCAACGGGGTCTTCCTGATCCCTCACTTCTTTTATCGCTTGTATCATACCATCAATCTTTGACTGGTCAACAACAAGTCGATCATACAAGGCCTGATCATCTCTTTCGAAAGCATCAAGATCTTTTTTATTTTGGGCAATGATTTCTTCTTTTCGCTTGTCAATAATTTCCATCATTGACTTTAGTACTGTATTTTTCTTTTCTGTCGTTAAAAATTGCATTGACTATCTGTTTTTGTTTGTAATTTCCTTTACTCCTCTGAAATAAATTTGGTTCCGACTTTTTCTCCATTTACGATATCAATGATGATATCTTCTTCTTTACCATTAGCTATAAAAGTTGGAATACTCTTGTCTGCTGTGGATTTAGCTATTTTAAGCTTAGATTCCATTCCACCACGACCTTCACCTTCACCTTTATCTGACTCTTGAACATATTTCTCGACATTCTGATTCACCCTTACTCTGTGTAGTAACTCAGAATCATCATCTTCAGGATGTCCAGTATATAAACCATCTATATCGGTAAGCATAATCAACATATCAGCATCGACTAATTCCGCTACTAAACTGGCCAATTCATCATTATCTGAAAACATTGACATAGTTAGAGATACAGCATCATCCTCATTTGCAATGGGAACAATACCCTCCGAGAGTAATCCTTCATAGCAATTGATCATATTCTCTCTGTACTTCCCTGGTGCAAAATCTCGTTTTGTGGCTAGAACTTGCGCGCACCTCATTCCGAAATCGTGAAACATAGAATAATAATGTCTCATTAGTCTAGGTTGACCAACAGAGGAGAAAATTTGTCTTCGAGTAGATGGATCTTGAGCTTCACAATCTCCCAACACCTCTTTACCCGCAATTGCAGAACCAGAAGAAACGAGAATTGTTATGATGTCACGCTCATACAAGTATGCAATCTGGCGAACTAGATTTTTTAATATTGGACCTACAATTCGATTATTTCGATTAGTCATCACATTTGTACCAACCTTTACAACTATTCTTTTTTTGAATTTTTCCAAAACTTCTATTTTGTTATTGATTAGATTCTTCTCCCAGTTCTACCGCTCTGTCGAACGCAGCATATGCAGCATCTTTAATTAATTCTTTAATATTATTATCCTCCATAGAGTCTAACGCCGCTTGAGTAGTCCCCCCTTTAGAGGCTACTCTGTCCATCCACGTTTGTGGTGTCAGATCAGATTCATTGAAGAGCTTTACAGCCCCTTCGAATGTTGTACTCACTAAGACACGTGAATCATTATCAGAAAAGCCCATCTTCTTGGCAGCCTCCAACATTGAATTCATGAAATAGAAGACGTATGCTGGTCCACTTCCTGAAATACCTGTTGACTTATCGATAAATGCTTCTGTTTGAACATGAATAGACTCTCCCGTTGTGTCTAGAAGATTTCTAACCATTAATAACTCGACTCTTGACACATCCTCTGACTCCGTAAAAGAAGTAACCCCCCTTCCAACTTTCGCTGGTAAGTTCGGCATTGTTCTAATTACTTTCGACGCTCCAAGCGCTCCTTTGATAAAGTCGATTTTCACACCTGCCATTAAAGATACAAATATTTGCTGATCCTTAATCATTGGCTTCATTTTCTCAAACAAATCCTCACAGTGGTATGGTTTAACTGCAACAAAGACTATATCTGCATGCGGCAGGCAGTCTTCTAACTTCTCGAATACATTGAACTCCGGATTCTCATTCAGTCGCGCGATGGTGTCGGCACTCAGGTCATGAATCATTAATTTCCTCCGATTAAGCAAAGGTGATTTAGCCATTCCTTCCGAGTACGTTAATCCCATATTCCCCCCGCCAATTACTAAAACTTTCATGTGTGTTTTTTAATTAATTTGTAATATTCTCAAACCTAGTGTACAAGTATTGTTCTAATTACCAAAATTCTATTAAACTCGTGTGAAAATTGCAATACAAACTACTTAAAAAACAACTAAGAATTTGAATATCAACTATTTAACTTTATCCATCAATAACGTATATTATGTCATGTTAAAATGTCACGTCAGTCTTCACTCTGTAGAATATAATAAAATTAGTGACTTCTAGAATCAACCGAAAACCAAAATACCTACATTTACGTATGTAAGGAAAGGATTGTTAAACGAACAAAAATCAATTAGATATTTCAAAAATTATTTAAAATATGTCAGTGAAAAATAAAAATCAAAAAAAACTACAATCACTTCAAAGGCGAGGGAGCTACTTATCACAGGCTCAGAACCAAATAAATTTGTTAGAAAAAGAAAAGCTACATGGTACTCGTTTTGAAGATAAACTAAAATCAAACAACCAATTTCCTCTGACACCAAACCCCATCGAAATCATGCAAATTAACCTTGGTTATATGTGTGATCTAACCTGCGAACACTGTCATGTGGATGCTGGACCTGATAGAAAAGAAATAATGACTCAAGAAACGCTTGAACAAATTCTTGACGCCATTGATAGTGCAAAAATTAAAACAGTTGACCTTACCGGGGGAGCACCCGAAATGAACCCTAATTTTAAATGGTTCGTTAAGGAATTATCGAAAAGAAATGTTCACGTAATCGTTCGAAGTAACCTAACGATACTCGTATCTAATAAGAATTTCAGGGCTTATCCTGAATTCATGAAAGAACACGGGATTGAAATAATTGCCTCGATGCCCTGTTACACCCAAGAAAATGTTGACAAACAACGTGGTTCAGGTGTATTTAACCGTTCTATAGAAGCTCTGAGAGTGCTTAATGCACTCGGATACGGTAAAAAGGACACTAACCTCTCCTTACATTTAGTCTATAATCCAGGAGGAGCGAGTCTTCCACCAGATCAATCTGGATTAGAGAAAGATTACAAAATTAGACTTCGAGAAGATTGGGGTATTGAGTTTAATAGTTTATATACCATTACTAATTTGCCAATATCCAGGTACCTTGATTTCCTTTTAGCAGCCAACAAATATGAGGATTACATGGATATTCTCGTTAATGCATATAACCCGGTTGCTGCAGAAAATGTAATGTGCAAGAATACGCTTTCTGTGGACTGGCAAGGATATATGTACGATTGTGACTTCAATCAAATGCTTCAACTTAAAGTGAATCATGAATTAAAACATATCAAAGACTTTAATCATGAAGCTCTTCTCAATCGAACTATTATGATCGGACAACATTGTTATGGTTGCACTGCGGGAGCAGGTTCAAGCTGCCAGGGTACTACAGTATAAAGTGGAAAGATTATTGTTTGAAAGATATATATGACAAATTTCCTCTACTTAGTAATAGCTCTTCTATCCTGCAGTCAACTGCTGGGACAAGAAATAGATCCCGATTATAGAAATATGATCGAACGGAAATACGATTTCCCTACGATTTCTCCAGATAGAC
>CBFHXS010000110.1:0-3768 GCA_965659845.1 Brumimicrobium sp. | reverse complement strand
CTTGAGTCAAATTTAAATAACAAGAATTTTATCATTCTAGATACCCGAGAAGAAAATGAATATAATGTTTCGCACATCCCTGGAGCCTTGAAGCTAGGTTATAAACATCCTAACTTTGAAGTTATTACTGATGCTGATACATCGAAAACTATTATCGTTTACTGTTCAATCGGAGTGCGAAGCGAAAACATTGGAAAAACACTTAACGAGAAAGGATATAGCAACGTATTCAATCTCTATGGCGGAATATTCCTTTGGGCTGATCAATTTAGACCTCTTCAGAATGTTGAAAAGGAAAAAACAAAAAAAGTTCATGGTTATAATCGTTTTTGGGGTAGATGGATAAAAAAAGCACCTGTAGTTTATGAATAATACGAAATCCGTTCTTTTAATTTTCACAAAAAACCCTGAACTCGGCAAGTGTAAAACGAGATTAGCTTCAACTCTTGGCGATGAGAAAGCCTTACGTATTTACGTTGAGTTACTAAAGCATACAAGGAATTTTACAGAGCAAGTTGCTACTGAAAAACATGTTTATTACTCTCAGTCTATTCCTGAAAACGATTTATGGACCTCCGATAATTTCAAGAAGAAGCTTCAGATTCATGGTGATCTAGGTACAAAAATGGGTAAAGCTTTTGAAGATAGTTTTAAATCTGGTCACACCAAAGTAATAATCATTGGGAGCGATTGTGCTGAAATCAATGAAGAAGATATCAATAGGGCATTCAAATTGCTAGATGAAAAAGAAGTAATCATTGGACCTGCAATTGATGGAGGTTATTATTTAATAGGAATGTGTCAATACTATCCTTTTCTATTCAAAGAGAAAAGCTGGAGCACTCCAAGGTTGATTGATGAAACTATTGAAGATCTTAAAAAACACAATATCATCTTTGAGCTTTTAGAAGAAAAATCAGATATCGACTACGAAGAAGATTTAAATAGACCGGGTTATATTGATTTTGACAAAATGAAATGATTGCTAAATGGGATCTACATCAATAATCAAACGTACAGGCTTATTTGTTGAGCCTTCGTAAAATGAATCAATTATTTTTTTCAAGTGTACTTTTACCTTTTTTTGAGAGGCTTCTCGTTCTACCTTTAGACGAATCACTTTAAGATATTGATTTTGAACACGCTTCACAATTGGGAATTCAGGACCGAGCACACGACTGCCAAATACTCTTTTCATTTTCCCTGCTAATTCATCGGCACTGCTCTCAACTTGTTCAGGTTTTCTATGTTTTAACGTCAGCTTGATTATCTTGTAAAAAGGTGGATAAAAATAGTTTTCTCTTTCAATCAACTCTTGCTTAAACATTCCCTCAAAATCATGATCTATTACATGTCGAATGATCCAGTGGTCGGGATCATAGGTTTGAATCACAACTCTACCTCGTTTATTCTTCCTACCTGCTCTTCCTGCTACTTGAGACATTAATTGATAACTGCGTTCAAAAGATCTGAAGTCAGGTCTATTCAACATCATATCTGCATCAAGTATACCAACGAGAGAAACATTGTCAAAGTCCAATCCTTTAGTGACCATCTGAGTACCTACAAGAATATCTATCTTTCGATTTTCAAAGTCATTTAAAATGTTCTCATAGCTATTCTTCTTTCGTGTTGTATCTAAATCAAGTCGTTGAACGCGAACACCAGGAAGAATAATCGAGAGTTCATCTTCGATTTTCTCTGTTCCAAAACCGATCATTTTCAATCGATTGCTTTGACATTTAGGACAAGAACCTACTGGAGGAGTGAAATAACTGCAGTAATGACATTTTAGTATATTGGTATGCTTATGATATGTCAAGGAAACATCACAATTCTTGCATTGAGGATTCCATCCACATACCTCACAGGCCCAAACGGGATTATAGCCACGTCTGTTCTGGAAAAGTATAATCTGCTCATCATTTTTCAATGACTCTTTCATATGTTCGACCAAAAAGCTCGAAAAATCAGATTGCATTGTCCGTTCTTTCTTCTCTTTTCTAATATTCGCTGTAAAGATCTCGGGCATTTGAATATTTCCGTACCTCTTATTAAGTTGTACTAATCCATATTTACCTTCCTTAGCGTTGTAAAAAGACTCTAACGCAGGGGTAGCAGAACCCAATAGAACCTTAGCATTATGAAAAGAGCGTAAAACGATAGCTGTATCTCTAGCGTTATATCTTGGACTAGGGTCATATTGTTTAAACGAACTTTCGTGTTCTTCATCTACTATTATTAATCCTAAATTCTTAAAAGGAAGAAAAACTGCACTTCTTGCTCCTAAAATAATTTGAAATTTCTCTCCCGCTCCGTTCAATAATTCATTCCATATTTCAACGCGTTCATTCTGGTTAAATCGAGAATGGTATACACCAATCTTCTCACCGAAATATTTTGAGAGCCTATTTATTAATTGTGTTGTCAAAGCAATCTCAGGCAATAAAAACAAAACCTGCTTCCCTTGATTTATCTGCTCCTGAATCAACTCGACATATATCTCTGTTTTTCCCGAACCTGTTACGCCGTGCAATAAAGCTACATCCTTCTCTTGAAAAACAGATCGAATCTCTGCCAGAGCTGTGTTTTGATCCTCAGATAAAGATTTAAATTCCTGAACATTCTTCGCTGAATCATCTAGCCGAGAAACAGTTAACCATTCAGATTTAAGTACACCATGCTTTTCCAGCGTATTAATCGAAGAGATTGACGCACCTTGATCCTCAAGCTCTTTTCTTAGGATTGGTTTTACTTCATTGTTTTTTAATCCACCTAAGTGCATTATTTTGAGCAAAGCATCTACCTGCCCTTTTTTTTGTTTCTGAACAGAGTAATCATTCAACAAGGCTTCCAATTCAGATTCATTTTGATATTGTTCAGCCAAATAAATAAAGAGCTTGGTTTTCGGGGTATATTTATGCCTAAGTTCCTCCTGAGTAATAATTACTCGCTTATCGATCATTGACTTTATGATCGGTTGCACATTCTTAAGCTCTATAATTTCAGAAATTTGTTTTAGGTTTAATTCTTCTTGAATCTCAAGCGCTTCAAAAACCTGAAATTCTCGATCTGTTAAATGTACATGATTAACTTCATGCTCTGGATGCAGGAAAACTTTTGTTTCACTACCCAATTTAAAATTACCAGGAAGAGCAGCATTCATAACATCTCCTAAAGGGGACATATAATAATCAGCAACCCAATTCCATAATTTAAACTGCTTTCCTACAATAATTGGATACTCATCCAACACAGCTGCCACATATTTTGACTGGTATTTTGTTGGGACCTCTTCATGAACCCGAGTAATGATTCCAGTCTGCATCTTACCTCTTCCAAAGGGAACAACTACCCGAACTCCTGTCTTTACATCTTCATTTAATTCAAAAGGAACTCTGTATGTAAAAGTGTTATGGATAGGCACAGGTAACAATACATCAACAAAATATGTCTTTCTCTCTTCCACGATTTCAAAGGTAATCAAAGCCATGAAAAAAATCCTATGATAAATCTTTTCATTGATCATTTATGGATGAATATCGCGAGTAAATTCCAAGCAAAATGATTTTTATGTGACAATTCTATGACGGAAATTAAAAAAGTGACATTTGTCATGTTTGACTTTGACAAGAGTCATATTTATATCTCTTAAGCCTGCATTTATTTGCAGTATGGGAATTATATACATAATGTTAGTCGTGAGTTTATTATTAGCTCTTTTCTTTTTACTCTCCTTTATGTGGGCGAATAAAACAGGTCAGTATG
>CBFHXS010000109.1:0-7599 GCA_965659845.1 Brumimicrobium sp. | reverse complement strand
GCACGTTTGAATAACTATGATAAATTGATGTCTGAAGGTGCCAAAGACAAAGAGCAAAATCTTGAGATCCCTATTCCAAATGGTCCTCGTTTAGGAAATAACGTTATTGATGCAGTCCATGTAGCAAAAGGGTTTGGAGATAAGTTGTTGTATGATGATTTGAATTTTAGTCTGCCACCAAACGGTATTGTAGGAATTATTGGCCCTAACGGTGCTGGTAAAACCACGATCTTTAAAATGATCATGGATGAGCTTGAGCCGGATAAAGGTGAATTCAAAGTAGGAGAGACAGTTAAATTAGGATATGTTGATCAAGCTCATAGTGATCTGGATCCTGAAAAGTCAATTTATGATGTTGTCTCTGATGGACATGAAATCCTTGAATTTGGAGATCAAAAAATCAACGCAAGAGCTTATTTATCAAAATTTGCCTTTGCTGGATCAGACCAAAGCAAGAAAGTTGGAGTTCTATCTGGTGGAGAGCGAAACAGACTGCACTTAGCGCTAACATTAATGACAGAAGCGAATGTGTTATTGTTAGATGAACCAACCAATGATATTGATGTGAATACGCTTAGAGCACTTGAAGAAGGAATAATGAACTTCGCGGGTTGCGTTGTTGTTATTTCTCACGATAGATGGTTCCTGGATCGTATTTGTACTCACATTCTTGCGTTTGAAGGTGATAGTCAGGTATATTCTTTCGAAGGAAGCTTTTCTGAATATGAAGAAAATAAACGCAAGCGATTAGGGGATCATACGCCTAAACGATTGAAATACAGAAAACTAGTTAAAGATTAAAAAATTACAAAGTAAATGTCACAAGAAGTAAGAAATTTAGAGCCAAAAGCAATCTGGGAAAATTTTTGCGATCTTAACGCAGTTCCTAGACCAAGTAAAAAAGAAGAACGAGTGATTCAATTCATCGTGGATTTTGGAAAGAATCTAGGATTGGAAACGTTCAATGATAGAATCGGGAATGTTATCATTAAAAAACCCGCGAGTAGCGGAATGGATAATCGTAAAACGGTTATTCTGCAGTCTCACCTTGACATGGTGCACCAAAAGAACAATGCAACGGATTTTGATTTTGATACCGAAGGAATACGGATGCACATTGATAATGATTGGGTTACGGCAGATGGAACGACTTTAGGCGCTGATAATGGGTTAGGTGTTGCAACTATTATGGGGCTTTTGGCATCCACTGATATTGATCATCCGCCATTAGAAGCGATGTTTACGGTTGATGAAGAAACAGGAATGACGGGAGCCAAAGAACTAGACCCTTCTTTTTATGAGGGTGAGATCTTACTGAATCTTGACACTGAAGATGACGATGAATTAAGCATTGGTTGTGCTGGAGGTATCGATACGAATACACATTACAAGTATGAGCAATTATATTCTCTTGAAGATACTCAAGCTTTTCGAGTTGAAATAAAAGGTTTGAAGGGAGGTCATTCAGGAATGGATATAAATCAAGGAAGAGCAAATGCGAATAAACTAATGGCGCGTTTACTTACGCTAGCCACTAATGATTGTATGCTCCACTCTTTTGTAGGAGGAGGGTTGAGAAATGCGATTCCTAGAGAGGCAGTTGCTGTCGTTTCATTGTTACGTCGACATGTTGAAAGTTTTATAAAACATGTTCAGGAGATGAAAGAAATGTTCGCAAAGGAGTATGATCCTATTGAAACAAGCATAGAAATTGAGTTAACAGAAGTAGATACTCCTAATCAAATGGTTGCTGGAGAAGAACGCATAGAAATGTTACATACGTTAAATGCTGTGCACAATGGAGTTTTTAAGATGAGTCTTAAATTCAATGATCTTGTAGAAACATCTTCATCACTAGCGCAGGTTATCATTAAGGATGGTGTTTTTACAACGAAATCACTTCAAAGAAGTAGTGTTGAGTCCACAAAAACAGACGTCGCTACTACTGTCAGAAGTCCTTTCGATTTGCTGGGAGCAGAAGTAGAACAAACTGGTGATTACCCTGGTTGGGAGCCAAACCCTGATTCTGCTATACTGAAAACGATGGCGGAAATTTATAGAAATCGTTTCAATTCAGAGCCAGAGATTAAGGCATGTCATGCCGGTTTAGAGTGTGGTATTCTTGGGAAACATTTACCAGAAGTGGACATGATTTCTTTTGGTCCTACGATCCGTCACGCTCATTCACCTGATGAATGCGTCAGTATATCATCTGTTGAGAAGTTTTGGGGTTATTTACTTGAAGTATTGAAGAATACACCTAAAAAATGAATGAAGAGGCAAATCGTCAAGAGCTAATAAAACTGGCGAATATGAAAATGCCCTTTGGTAAATATAAGGGGCATTTTTTGGTTGATATTCCAGAGCCGTATTACGTGTGGTTCAATGAAAAAGGTTTTCCTCAAGGTAAGTTTGGAGATCAACTTAGGTTGATGCACGAAATAAAAGTGAATGGTCTAGAGCATTTGATAAGACCGCTTGTTAAATATTAGTGCGCATAATTTTATTCTGGTTAAATAATAGCAATTCATCAACTATTAATCATTATTGTTCTAAGACTTATCTAAATTTGTACTTGTGGATTTTAGTTAATTTCACACTATTTATATACTAAATACCTCACTATTATGATGAAAAGATTCTATCTTTTAACCCTTACATTTTGTTTAACCTCTTGGTCTTTATACAGCCAATCAAACATTTCATTTGATGATGGACGTTTGAAAGCTATCTCAGAGATAGAAACCATCTCAGATAAAAAGAATGATCGTTTTTATGACTATTACGCTTTTTCTCTTAAAAATGAATCAAATCAGACTATTCGATGTAATGTTCAAATCACATATTCGGTAAAAGGTCAAGAAAAGAAAGCTGACCTTTCTGAAGAAATTCTCTTATCGCCTGGAGAGGTTATCAATGGAGATAGAAATACTCGGAGAGATTTGACATTATTTAAGAATTACAATATTGGAAATAGCGGTAAAAAACTTTCCAATAAAAATATTACACTTGTTTCATTTAAAGTTAACTACCTATGATCAATTCTTTTAAACTTTCATTTTTGATATTCACGCTTTTTGTATTCTCATTCAGTGTGAAATCACAATGTTCTTTAACCGTTGATTCAGCACAGGATTCGATAGCATGTGGTGATTGTGTTGTATTGACAGCAGTAGGTGAGGCAGATGTACCTTTGTTAGAGGCGGATTTTAACAATAACTCACTGGGTGCAGGTTGGACAGCCAATACCTCATTAATATATAATAACCCTTGTGGACCTCCACCGGATGGAACTGCAGCAGCTTGGTTCGGACAGGGATCTCAACCAAGAGAGCTAGAAACGACAGACTATGATGTGTCGTGTGGAGGAACGATTTGTTTTGAGATGAAGTATGCTACTCAAGGTGGCTCTGGTAACTGTGAAGGTCCTGACCTTACTGATGAAGGGGTTGCGATACAATATTCTACGGATGGAGGGACGACATGGGTTACCATTGACTATCAAGATCCAAACGGAGGTAATGACCCGGCTTTAACTGTATGGAATCAGTATTGTTACTCATTACCTGCTCCAGCTTTGACTACAAGTACTCGTTTTAGATGGTTTCAAGATGTAGGTTCAGGTGCAACTTATGACCATTGGGGAATTGATAATGTTACGTTAAGTGGCACAATCTGCGGGTCGTACTACTATGACTGGGAGGTAGATGGTTCTGTAAATAACGCAGATACAAGCGTTTGTTTGGGGGGCAATAGCGAGACATACAATGTTATCTACACTGACGGTGCTACTGATACGTGTTCCGCTTCTATAACTATTTATTCAAGCCTTGAGGCAAACCTTCCGAATGATACTTCTTTCTGTGGTTTGATTGATTATGATCTAGAGGCCAATCCGTTGAATGGATCTGGTAGTTATGATTATACATGGAATACAGGGGAAACTACGAATACAGCTCAAAGTGTAACAACTGGACAGTATTGGGTTGACATTGTAGATCAAAACTTTCCTGCGTGTACAGCGACGGATACGATTAACTTTGAAATGAATCCTATTCCAGATGTTGATTTTACAGCAGACCCCTTATGTGAAGGATCTATGACCAATTTTACAGATTTAACAACATTACCTTCTGGTTATACAATTTCTAGTTGGGACTGGGATTTTGACGACTTGGGAGCAATTTCGACAGATCAAAACCCTTCTCATGAATTTAGTGCGGTAGGTACATATAGTGTTACACTCACGGTTGATTCTGGAGATGGTTGCGTTGGTGATACAACAATCGAAGTCATTATAGAACCTTCTCCTTTTGCCAATTTCGATTTCAATAGTGTATGTGAAGATGAAGAGGTGTTTTTTGAAAATCAGTCTTTAGGTAATTTTGGAAATTCACAATGGATTTTTGAAACAGCTGAAAATGATACTGTGAGTTCAACAGATGCTTCATTTACTTTCCCAGGAGATGGTAATTTTAATGTTACTTTAATTATCGAAACAACTGACGGAGCATGCTCTGATACAGTTAATCAGTCGGTTACTGTAAATCCAAATCCAGACATAGTGTTCACAAGTAATACGGTTGTGGGCGAGCCTCCATTAGAAGTTTATTTTTACAATCAGTCCACTGGAGCAACTTCTTACCTGTGGGATTTCATGAATGGTAACACTTCAAACTCTCTAAGTGATACTGTTTCAGAGGTCTTTACAGAGCCTGGTCAGTACCCTGTAACTTTATATGGTACATCAGCTGAAGGTTGTGAAGGGAATTATTCACTAACAATAACCGTTGAGTTTGAGGATTTAATTGTGGAGATTCCAAACATTTTTACGCCGAATGGAGACAATGCGAATGATCTATTCTTTATTAATTATATACAGGCAAAGGAAATAATTGATGATTTCGAAATCGTTATTCTGAATAGATGGGGAAATGTGATTACAACATCTACAGATCCTGATTTTACATGGGATGGAACAACTGATGGAGGAGGAGTACTAAATGATGGAACTTACTTCTACAAAGTAAATATTTCAACGATCAAAGGACAAACTCTTGAAAAACATGGTTTTGTTCAGTTAGAAAAGTAATTAAATGAAATAGAAGCAGAGATTTCTTAAAGTTTATCTATTTCTATATCCTTACCGCACTTAAAATGCCCTTCGGGGCATTTTTTGTATCCATGAAGTCCGCAGGGTCTGCATGATAACTCCGAGCTAACTTGGGAGATTGAACTATTTTCCGCTAACGGTCCAAAGCCGAAAAGAGGAACTGTAGAACAAAAGAATGCCGTAGTTGGAGCATTTACAGCAGAAGCAAGATGCAAAGGACCAGAGTCATTTACGTAGTTCATAGATGCGTCTTTCATGAGAGCGGCACTCTGAAGAAGTGTTAATTCTCCACATGTATTTATGATGTTGTTATGGCTTGATTTTAACCTAATTTCTTCGCACAGGTCCCAATCTGTAGGTCCTCCCAATAAATATACTGTTCCTTCTTTGGCTTTCTTTTTAGCAAGAGTTATCCAGTGCTCCGTGGGAAGCTTCTTTGTTTCCCAAACAGATGCAGGAGCCATACATTTATAAATATCTTTCCCTGTTCTTAGCGAATTAACCTTTTCTATGTCTGCTAGAGAAGGATATAGTGTTGGTCTTTTTTTTCTTTTTGCTCCATTGTGATGAGCGATAGTTAGCAAATTTCGTTCTACCTCATGAGTACCATCGCCTATCTCATGATTTACCCGTTTTGAATAGATAAATGGAAATTTGTTTTTTGTAAAACCAACTTTAGACTTACTTTTCGAAAACATACAGATCAAGCCAGCACTATGAAACCTTTGTAAATTTATCACCTCATCATATTGTTGAAGTCTAACCGTTCTAATCACCTGTCTTAATGATTTATATTTTTCCGATTTCTTATTCCATACGACAACAGAATTTATGTCTGGATGATTAGAAAGTAAAGCTTCATTCCCTTTTCTAACTACCACATCGATCTTAGCTGATGGATACAAGCGTTTAAGCTCAGAAATAACAGGTGTGCAGAGAATGACATCTCCAATAAACGCAGTTTGAATTACAAGAAAACGTTGCATAGTTTAAGATCTTAAAAACAAATGTAGTTTTTTAGCTTTCCTTTTGGAACATTTTTTGACAAATTACGAATAACTTAAGTAATATGAAGTTTATACTTTTTTATATCTGTTTCCTGAGTTTTGCCCATTTTACTTTCACTCAAACTAGTCTATCTGGTTTGTGGAAAGGTATGATTATTAAAAATGGGCAATCTTACGATATGGCTGATGTATTTTATATTTTGATTCAGGAAGAGAATGGAAACGTATCTGGTAGAACTCGCATAGAATTGTTGGAGAAAGAAGAAATGGCTCTCAAATCTTTTGAAGGAGTGTTTAAGAATGGAACGCTGATTTTGGAGGAAGACTATGTTCGTAATTCATCGAATAGCAGAGAAGCTCCAAAATGTAAACTTAACTATGAGCTTAAGTACCAGGATTCGACAGCATATTTAGAAGGATCATTTATTAGTTCGGATTGCAGAAATACTTCTGGTGAAGTTGTTCTGTTTCGGTCCGAAGGGACCATAAATAAAGAGAAAAATATTGAAGGAACACACCTGTGGAAAAAGCGTTTTGCTGAAAATTATGAGAAGGGTTATCCTGCACCGGAAGTATTAGCCAGAGAAAGAGAAAATTTTGAGTTCGAGCCTATTTACTTTGATCACGACAAGTCAGAAATTCGACCTGAGCACTTTGATTACTTAAATGAATTGGCTAGAGTTTTAGGAGGGATACATGATTTGCGCGTTGAAGTTGTAGGTCATACAGATGCTGTTGGTACTGATGAATATAATATTGGTTTGTCGGAAAGGAGAGCACAAGCCATTAAGGATTACTTTAAGTCAAGAGGTATAGAACCTGAAAAACTAGAGATCGATTTTAAGGGTGAGCGTCAACCGGTTGATTCTAATGCTACATCGCAAGGGAAACAGCGTAATAGACGTGTGGATTTTGCTTTTATTTAAAAGCTTTATCAATGATTTGAATCAGGCTTGCAAACGTTTCTGCTTTAATCGCTTCAATTTCTGATTGTTCTAACCATTCAACCCTAGAAATACCTTCTTCTGTTTGGGGTGTTAGAGCAAGATCTGGTGTGACCATTTCAAACCAATGCGTCTTTTTTATCCAGAATTTATTGAACCCATAATAAACATGAAAAGTAGGAGGTAGTTGATCTTTGATTTTAAGGTCACCAATTCCACATTCTTCCTGTACCTCTCTTACTGCTGCAAATTCGGCTGTTTCGTTATTTTCAATTTTACCTTTAGGTAAATCCCATCTTCCATTTCTGAAAATGAAAAGATGTTTATTTAATTTGTTATTGCTTACAATTCCCCCTGCGGCTTCAATCCAATTGAAGTTAGAAAAAAAACTTTTTAGCTGATATAATGGTTCTTGACTTTCAAAATGACGTGATTCTTCCGACAGATGACCAATAAAATCATGTAAGTCTTTTGTCTCGAGGTGAGGTAGGAAATTCTGACCTATGTTCGTTGAAAACTTTTCGTTCTTTTTAAA
>CBFHXS010000108.1:0-7839 GCA_965659845.1 Brumimicrobium sp. | reverse complement strand
AAATACGACTTAGGAGGATCAAGTAATCTTGAAAAAATAACTGCACTTTCGAAGCAAAGAAAAGTCCATACTGACTATATCGGCATACAAAGTGAATTGGATCGAGCTTACGAAGAAATGCGGGGGTTAATTCAATCCGACACATCATTTGTGGTTGGCTCTAAGGTGGCAGGAAAATTAACGCATGAAGTTGTAGATAGCCTTTATGCTATTGGCAAGCAAGTGATGTCAACAACGGTTAAAGTTAAGTCAGATAGTTATCAATTAGAAAAGAAGAAAGTTCTACCAGACCTCAGTCTCAATTATTCTGTGGGAACGAATAGAGGTTTAAATGACTACCTCCATAGTTATCAAGTTGGAATCAGAATCCCTCTACTGTTCATGGGGGATCGCTCCAAAATACAGGCTAAAGCACTCCAAGTGGAAGCAACAGAATACGAGCAGCGACATTATCAGTATGAATTAGCTTCTTTCAATAAGCAACTTGAAGCTAAGTTGTCTCAGCATAAGACACAGTTACTCTATTATGAAAGCGAAGGCCTGGATCTTGCCGATGAAATCATTAGAGCAGCCTCTAAAAGCTATTCGGAAGGAGAAATTGATTTTTTTAAATATATACAGAGTATTGAAACGGCGAAATTAATACAAGTCGAATACCTTTCTCTACTCAATAAATACAACCAATGTATTATTCAACTTAATTACCTTTTACTTTAATACTTAGCACAATGACAAGATTAATATTTATTTCAATAATAGGTCTCTTAGCCTCATGCACTCAAAACGATGACGAAAAAGAGCATTTGCACGAAACTAAAAATACTCAGGAACTTGTTCTAACTTCAGAACAGTTGGAAGTCAATGAATATAAAATAGGCAAGCCAATTCTTAGTTCTTTCAATACATCCGTTAATTTTACTGGGGTTGTAGATTTACCTCCCTCTAACAGATATATAATAAGCAACTACATCGCTGGTTATGTAAAAAAGATCAATGTGATTGTTGGTGATCATGTTAAAAAAGGTCAGGTAATAGCCTCTATTGAACATCAAGGAATCCTAGAGCTTCAGGAAAAATATCTAAAGGTCGAAAGTGAGAAAGAATATCTTGAGCAGGAATATGAGCGTTTGAAGAAACTGTTCGAGGACAATGTTGTCTCCAAAAAAGAGTTTATTTCTGCAAAAAGTAAATTTAATTCTATTGCTGCTCAATTAGAAAGTTTAAAAGGACAGTTAATTCTAATTAATCTTTCACCAGAAAAAGTGAAGCCAAACAGAATTAGTAGAAGCTATCCAATTCTTGCTCCTTCAAATGGAATAATATCTTCAGTAAATGCAGCAACCGGCGAATGGGTTGGAAATGACAAACAACTTATGTCGCTAGTTGATCCAGATCATATTCACCTGGAGTTACAAGTTTTTGCTAAAGACGTTGCTCGACTAATTGAGGGTCAGTCTCTAAATTTCGGGATGCATGGTGATTCAGAGGAAGAGTTTACAGCAACCGTTTACAGAATTGGAGCTGAAGTCAAGGAAGATCGAAGAGTTCTCGTACATGCCCATCCGGATTCAGTTCCTGACCAGATGATTATTGGTTCCTATGTAAACGGAACTATTAATGTGAATTCAGATTCACTTTTTGCCTTACCTGCAACGGCTGTAACCGAATTAGATGGTAATAACTATGTATTGATCCAAAAAGATAAGCACAACGGAGAGGTACATTTCGAAAGAACAGAAGTAAAAGTACTCCATAAAAAGAATGGATGGGTTGCTATAGACACTAAATTAAGAGATCGCTTCTTTCTATTGAATGGAACTTTCGACCTCATCAAACCCGATGGTGGTAACACGGGAGGTCATTCTCACTAGATCTTGAATGAAATTAGAAGGTGTTTTTTTACGAAAGATAGTTAAGAATGAACTCAATTGTTCTTCTGGAATAATCATATTTTTCTACATTTACTGAAAGTCTATCAACATGACAACTGAATACAAAGAGTATATGGCTAGGGCTATTGAATTAGCCACCAAAAATGTAGAGCGAGGCGGAGGTCCATTTGGAGCAATTATCGTAAAAAACGGAGATATTATTTCAGAGAGTGCGAATAGTGTAACTAATGATAATGACCCTACTGCCCATGCGGAAGTAAACGCAATTCGCCAAGCATGTAGAAAACTGTCTACTTATGACTTATCTGGTTGTCAAATATTTTCATCATGTGAACCTTGCCCTATGTGCTTAGGTGCAATTTATTGGGCACGACTAGACAAGTTACACTTTGCAGCGAATAAAAAGGATGCTGCAGATAGTGGATTTGACGATGCGTTCATTTATGAAGAGATAGCGCTTAATTATAAAGATAGAAAACTCGAAACAGATCAATTCATGGGAGAAGAAGCGAAACAATCATTTAAAAAATGGGATGATTTTGAAGCTAAATCAGAATATTGAGACCTACTGAAGCTATGCTTTCCAAAACTCAACGACCTATAAAAATATTATTTTTAATGCTGTTATCATTTATAGTGATTAACAGTATCTTTTTTTACCCGACCAATACAATCACTTATGATGTATTTGGGTATTATATTTATCTACCGCTCACATTTATAGTAGATGGAGATTCGCAAGATGCAATCGATTTTTTGCAATCCATGAGAACTAGATACTCCACAAGTGAGACACTGTACCAAATCCAACATTTGAAGGACAGTGGTTTTGTAATGAAGTATACATCTGGTTGGGCAGTATGTTATGCCCCCTTTTTCTTTATATCCCATCTTATTGCTCATTTTACAGATTATCCCGCGGATGGCTTTTCAACTCCTTATCAGATTGGGGTGTTTATTGGTTCTCTAACGTATGCACTCTTAGGTGTTTACTTCCTTCTAAAGATTCTAAGATCCTTTTTCAAAAGTAGTACTTCTATCATCTTAATTGCTCTGATTGTTTTCGGCACAAATTACCTAATGCACATCACGTTTTACGGACAAAACGCGATGAGTCACAACCTACTTTTCACAGGGTACACGTTAGTTATTTGGCTTACTATAAAATGGTATGATAAGCAACAGATTAAAACTATACTGCTGCTTGGTTTAGTTTGTGGACTAATGATTCTCACTCGACCCACAGAGATTGTATGTTTATTTATTCCTCTTATATGGCCCTTACGATCGAATGAATCCCGCAAATCATTTTTCAAAAATCATCTGAAGCAGCTTATCATCTTCACATTAATCATTATAGCTTTAGGCAGTATTCAACTCATATATTGGAAGATAACAACTGGCTACTTCCTTTTTACTGATTATGGGAATCCCGCCGAAGGTTTAGACTTTCTAGCACCACATACATTAGATACACTTTTTAGCTTTCGAAAAGGATGGTTCATCTATACTCCATTGATGTTTTTTGCCACACTCGGGTTTATTGTACTGTACAGAAAGGATAGAAAGCTATTCATTCCTTTGTTCACCTTCTTCATCCTGAATTTGTATTTAGTCTCCAGCTGGTCATGCTGGTGGTACGCAACTTCCTTCAGTCAAAGAGCGCTCATTCCATCAATGGCTATTATGAGCATACCACTGGGCTATCTTTTACAATATCTCTGGTCAAAAGGAATTACATCAAGGGTCATAATAGGTGCAGTTTTTTCAACTTTAACATTCCTGAACATTTTCCAAACAATGCAATATTACTACGGAGTTATTCCTGGCGATGGAATGACCAAAGAATACTATTTTGCTTCATTCGGCTCACTAACTCAAGATAATAACTTAAAAACCGAATTATTATTGATCGATAGGTTCAATTGGAAAAACATAGATTATAAGAATGAAAGCAATTACTCAGAACGCGTAATATATGAGACGAGTTTTGAAGATATTTCAGTGTCCAAGTCCGAACACTCTTTTACAGGCAATAAATCATTTAAATTGAATGAGCAGAGCATGTACACGCCACCTTTCAAAACACCCTATAGTGAAATAACAGATAAAGATCATGCATTTATAAAAGTCACAGCTAAAGTATATAAAACGGGTCAAGAGAACAATAATCCGACGCTACTAACTTCAAGTTTTGACTATAAGAATGCAGTTTATAAATGGGAGAAAAAATCTCTAATAGATTTACCGATTCATCAATGGAGCGAGATCGAAATGATATATCTGACTCCAGAAACAAGGACAGAGCAGGATAAATTAACTGTTCAATTCTGGCACCGAAGCAATTCAGCTATTTTTATAGATGACCTTGTTATAAAAGCTTATGAGCCTAAATAACTTAATGAAGCACTTGAAATGATCCATCAAAAAACAATACGATTACCGGAGTTCTCAAGAGGATTTCACCTCATCACAAGTCAAATCATTGATCTCATCGATTTACCGGAAAAGGGAATTCTTAATGCATTTATCCAACATACCTCGGCTGGGTTAACAATTAATGAAAACGCAGATCCAACGGTTAGAATCGATTTAGAATCATCCTTTAATCATATCGTAAAAGAAAACGAACCGTTCTACGAACACACTTTCGAAGGTCCTGATGACATGCCGGCTCACATTAAATCGTCCATGGTTGGATCTTCAGTTACCATTCCAATTACCAACGGAAAGCTAAATCTTGGAACATGGCAAGGAATTTACCTCTGTGAGTTTAGAGATCATGGAGGGGCTCGAAATATTGTTTTAACCATCCATTCTTAAACCGTACTACTTATCAATACTGTCTGTTACATTTCTAGTTTTTCCAAATGATTTAATCATACCAAAAGCCTTGAAAAGATGAAAAACTCCTGGCAAAATGATTATACCACCAACGATCAGAGTACCACCGATAACAGTAATAACAGAATCAGGAGCTTTACTATCTAATAAGCTCAATTCTTCAGTTGTTGTAATAATGAAGTTTGGGAAGTGTGCTATTGAAGCAGCAAACAAAATAAGAACAACTTGCATTGCAGCTAAACCTCTCGTTCTCACTCTGGCTCTTTTCGCAATGGATTGACGCAGTGGAATCATAATTATTCCAGATAAAACTACAGCACCTATAGAATAGGGATTTGTAATAAAGTCTAGTACAAAAACACGGTTAGTGATATACCCATACGACAGTGTAGTAAATCCAATTATCACAAGTGCAACAACTGCAATATTAGCTTTGCGCGCGTACATTTTCCGAACTGCTCCGTCTGTTTCTCCTATTAAAAATACCGCGGCTAAAAAAGCACACAATGCCGCAAAAAACACCCCAATAAGCACAGAAAATATATTGAGCCAACTTGAAACATATACTGCAGCAAAACTTTGGGTAGCACCTTCATTGATCAATTCGATATCTCCGCTCACTAAAGCACCGAAAGTCATTCCAATAAAAACAGGAGTGATAACACTTCCAATGCGAAATAACGCATTGTAAATCCGTTGTGTATTAGCATCTTTAATCGCATCGTAATGTCTAAAAACAAATGCTATTCCACGAATTGTTATACCGAGTAGCATCAATGTAAGCGGAATGTGTAAATAGATTGAAATGGCATTAAAATAAATAGGGAAACCTACCCATAAAACAACAATTACAATAATCAACCAAACGTGATTGGTTTCCCAAACGGGTCCAATTACTCGATAAATTACATCTCGATTAATATCTCGATTTTTTTTGGAAGAAAAACTTTCTAAGATTCCTGCACCAAAATCGGCTCCACCGAGTAAGGTATAGAGTAAAACGGCAAAAAACAGGAAGAACAATACTACGTACAACATAAGACTCTATTTTGTGCTGTTTAAAGCTTTAATCTGACGATTCATCAAAAAGATTGCTACAAAAGATAAGATACTATACAAAACGAGGTACATATAGAAACTATACTGCAATCCTGGCATAGGCGTAACAGCATCAGCTGTTTTCATCACTCCATGAATGATCCAAGGTTGTCTTCCTACTTCAGTTACAATCCAACCTGCTTCTAGTGCTATGAAGCCCATTGGGGCTAGAAGCGTAAAGAATAGCCAGAATTTTTGAGAACGCATCCATTTTGTTTTTTTACGGGCAATTAAAAAGATAATTCCAGCCAACATTAGTAAGGTACCCAAGCCAACCATGATTTGGAATGCATAGTGTGTTATGGCAACAGGCGGTCGTTCATCTTCAGGAAAATCGTTAAGCCCTTTAACTTCAGCGTCAAAATCTCCAAACGCTAAAAACGACAGCGCTTTTGGAATTTCCATCTTATAATCGACAGTTTGCTCTTCCTCATTTACAATACCTCCTATAAATAAAGGTGCTCCTTTTTCTGTATCAAAATGCGCTTCTAATGCGGCCAACTTAGCAGGTTGTCGTTCAGCAATGTCTTTGGCAGACAAATCACCACTTAGGGGCTGTAGAATTGCTGCAATAGCTCCAAATGTAATAGCGATATTGAATGCCTTTTTATGCAACGCTACATTTCGTTTGCGCCATACTTGAAATGCATGAATTCCCGCAACTGCAAAGCCGGTTGCAGTAAAGGCTGCTAAAGTCATGTGTAAGGACTGTGTAAACCACGCATCGTTAAACATCGCAGCTATGGGGTCTATATTCACGTACTCTCCATTCATAAAATCAAACCCAGCAGGCGAGTTCATCCATGCATTGGCTGCAACCACCAGTATTCCAGAAGTCAGACCTGAGACACCAATCAAGACACCCATCCACCAGTGGAATTTCTCTTTCAAATTATTCCAACCGTATATATAAAAACCGAACGCGATAGCTTCTACAAAGAACGCTGCTCCCTCTAAAGAGAATGGCATTCCAAAGATAGGACCGGCGTGTTTCATAAACTCTGGCCACAATAATCCAAGCTGAAAAGAAAGAGCGGTTCCTGAGACCGCTCCAATAACAAAAAATATAGCAACACCCCGTTGCCAAGCCTTGGTCAAACGTAAATAAACTTCATCACGTGTTTTAATCCATTTTCGATGAGCAACTACCATAAAAAATGGCATTACCATCCCTACTGCAGCGAAAACAATGTGAAACACCAATGTTAACGCCATCTGCAACCTCGCAAACTCTATATTTTCCATCTTACTCGAATTAAACGTCTTTTCCTTTCATCATTTTATTCCAATAAAGGTAAGGAAGACCATACTTTTTCAGCATCCAAAGACGCCAATGTTCTTTCGAACTGTCTCCTATTAGCATCCATTTTAGTTTTGGATCAGGAGTAAAGTTACCATCATAATCAAACTCAGCCAACACCATTTTACCATAATCTGTTACTAGAGGACAAGATGAATAACCATTATACTTTTTATCGAATTTCTCAATTCCTTTCTTTAATTTTTCCAGGTTATCAATCACCACAGGTACTTGCTTTCTAATTGCAGCTCCGGTTTTTGCCGTAGGTAATGCCGCAACATCTCCTATTCCAAAAATATTCTTGTACTTCTTATGTTGCAATGAATATTGATCGACATCCATCCAACCCGCATCATTGGTTAAGCCAGCTTCTTTCACAAATTCAGGCGCTACAGATGGAGGTGCCGTGTGTAAAAAATCGTATTTAATTCCGACCATCCCATCTTTTTCCAACATTTCTATACCTAAATCATTATATTCTCCCTTATTATCACCCAGTATATACCAAGCAACTTTTTCTACAGGATCAATTTCAGCCAATTGATGACCCAGTTTAAGATTGATGTTTTTTCGATCCACAACCTTCATTAAAGTTTCTTTTATCGGTTTAACACCGAAGATTACACCTCCATTTGTTGCGAAGACTACCTTTGTATTATCGCGCTTACCTTGCTTTTTGAAAGCAGCTTCAGCTAAATACATAAT
>CBFHXS010000107.1:0-7911 GCA_965659845.1 Brumimicrobium sp. | reverse complement strand
AAAATAGTTCCGTTAGCTCTAATAATTAATGAACTCATAACAAACAGTATAAAGTATGCCTACGATGATCAGGAACATCCTGAGATCAATATTAAATTATCCAATCCTAAAAGCACTGGTCTTGAGCTCATCTACTCCGACAATGGTAAATGGAAAAAAGAAGGTGATAGTGATCGTTTTGGTACATCCTTGATTGAGATATTTACGGAACAATTAGACGGAATCTTCGATATAGAGAAAACCGAGAATGGAACCTTCTATCATTTCAAGTTTAACACGCTCATCATTCACCAATAAAAAATCTAAATTTTTCCTAAAATTCAATTTCAACATTTTTTTAAGGAATTATTTTGCTATCTTGAAACTGCGGATTTTCGCAACAATTTTAAAAACTAAAGGAATGGAAGTTATTTTTAATACAGATAAGAATATAGAGGGAAAGGAACGGATCGAAAAATATTTTACAAATTACCTTAAAGAGGATTTAAATAGATTTTCAGACAGAGTTACAAGATTAGAAGTTCATCTATCTGATGAGAATGGAGATAAATTTGGAGAAAATGATAAGAAATGTTTAATTGAAGCAAGACCGGAAGGTCTTAAGCCAATTGCTGTAACAGCGAAAGATAGTGATATTGATAAGGCGGTGAAAAGCGCTTCACAAAAAATGAAAAGTTCACTTACCAAATTGATTGGTAAACTTCAAAACCACTAAGACGGGTAAAATACGTTTTTATAGCCTTCTTTAGCGAGAGGGCTATTTTTATTTGATTTTCAAACCGTACTCTGCCAATACAACATCCCATTCCAAACTTTCTGTATTTTCCAAAAGTGAGGTATTGATAAGCTTCTGAATAGAATCCGATAATTCATTATTCATACCAAGCGCATAATACTGAGGATTGAAGCGAATATCCAAGACCTTGAACTCATTAAGCGTATCTGTTCTGATTAACTCATTCAATAATGGTAAATCATAAGATATTGCTTCTACTTCTTCTTTTCGTAGGGCTGGGATTAGCTCCTCTTTAGTAGAGTATAGATGCTGATTATTATAGAAATTATCATTCATCCACTTCATAGTTCCTGAATTACTCACGGTTCCCAAACGTTTATTTTTAAAGTTTTCGATTGTACTTGTATCCGTTTCCAATTCTGTAATCGTCAGAGAAGATGCAATGCTCGCAGTAAAACCAGAAATGATTATGATGGCAGTAAACATCCATACTAATGCCACTAGCCTTCCACCTGATGTCCGAGGTGATTTATCACCATAACCAACGGTTGTCATCGTAACGGCAGACCACCAAAACCCGCTCCATAGTCCTCGAATACCACCACCGAATTCCTCCTTATTTGCTTTCCTCTCGAATAACCATGTTAAAAAACCAAAGACTAAAATAACAAGACACAAACCAGCTAGAATCCTAAAAAAATCCAAAGACAAAAATGAAGATAAAAAGATTTTCGCTTTCTCCCATGTGGTATACTCATTCGCAACAACTCCAGAATAAGCCAAATAGAAAGGTGCTGAGAAATCAATAATCTCTGATCGTTCACTTGTAATTGTCATAGGATACAAGGTCAAGTCGACCTGTTTGTTTTCAACACTTTCAATCACCTTATCCGCTTGTAATAACTTATACTCACAATGAAAGTCATTTTCTTTAGCAATGTTGTTCCATAACCAGAAGATTGGTCCTTGTAATTCCCCCTCTTCCTCAAATATGAAAGGTGCTGAATCATTATAACCTACAACTAATGTATCTTGTCCATTGGAATTGGAAATGATCAAACTAAAAAAAAGTAATATAGTAACCCTCATGCAATGTATGATTTATAGTCACGAATATAAGAAAAGTGAGTAAACTCGTCACATTATATACACGAGCTAAACGAACCGTATTTTCGACCATTGAAGAAGTGTCTCAACCGTTAGAAACAGTATAGTAGAAAATTCGAAAAATGTTTCGTTTATTTGTTACGAAAATAAACTAAGTAAAACATGAAGCAAATAATAACAACTGCAATTGTTGGAGCATTATCATTGTGTGCTAGCGCACAGGAGCGTAATATAGAATTTGAGGAATACGACCTCGACAATGGAATGCACGTCATCCTGCATGAAGATAAAAGTACTCCTATTGTCGCAGTATCCATAATGTACCACGTTGGTTCTAAAAATGAGAACCCAGATAGAACTGGTTTCGCTCACTTTTTCGAGCATTTAATGTTTGAAGGAAGTAGAAATATTAAAAGAGGTGAATTTGACGAATACGTTGAAAGTAATGGAGGAACTTTAAATGCGAACACTTCTCAAGATAGAACCTACTATTATGAAATTTTACCTTCAAACCAGTTGGAGTTAGGACTTTGGCTAGAATCTGAAAGGTTATTGCATGCTAAAGTTGACGAAGTAGGAATAGAAACTCAACGTGAGGTTGTAAAAGAAGAAAAACGACAAAGAGTCGATAACCAACCTTACGGTTCTTTTATGGCAGAAATGTTTGATCTTTTGTTTGATGAACATCCATATGAATGGACTCCAATAGGATATATGGAACATTTGAATGCAGCTCAGGAGAAGGACTACGTTGATTTTTATCAAACCTTCTATGTTCCTGCAAACGCAACACTTTCGATTGCTGGAGATATTAATAAAGAAGAAGCTAAAAAATTGATTTCAAAATACTTTGGAACAATTCCCAAAGGACAAGCTATTAATCTTTATCGAGATTTTTTAAACATGGACGATAAAGGGTTCAAGACGAAATATGGTAAAGACAAATCTGTATTTGATGAGAAAAATTTCTTTTCAAATAGCTCAAGTGAGGGAAAAGCTTTGATTGCAGAATATGCAAAAAAACCGACAAAAGTACCTAGACCAACAGTTAAAGAACCTGCTCTTAAGAAAGAAGTAATTGATACTGTATACGATAACATTCAGTTACCAGCAGTTTTTCTTGGCTACCACTCTCCAGCACAAAACACAGATGATGCTTATGCTATGCAAATGTTGAACTCAATTTTAGCTGGAGGATCTAGTGCGCGAATGAATAAAGCAGTCGTTGAAGATAAACAACTAGCAGTTAGTGCTTTTTCTTTTGCATTCCCTCTTGAAGACCCAGGTATGGCGCTTGTAGCTGGAATTGCTGCTAAAGATGTCGATATAGACTCACTTAAGGCGGCTCTAGACCTTGAGATTGATAAAGTTCAAAATGAACTCGTCTCAGAAGAAGAATTTCAAAAGGTCAAAAACCAGTTTGAGAACAGTTTCTACTCCTCCAGTAGCTCCGTTGCTGGGAAAGCAGAAAGTTTAGCAAATAACTACGTGTATTATAATAATACAAACTTGGTAAACGAAGAACTTAGTAAATATGATAACATTACAAGAGAAGATCTTCAGAGAGTTGCTAAAAAGTACTTAAAAGACGACGCACGAGTAGTATTATACTACCTACCGAAAAAACAATAAAAAAGTTAATAACAGCATTATGATAAAGAATATGAAAAAATTGACATTAGCGCTAGCTGTTTTTGCCACAGGGGTAACAGCAACAGCTCAAGTTGATCGTTCAGTTGTACCTGAACCAGGTCCAGCACCAGAAATCAATATAGCCGATCCGCAAGTCTTTACACTGGATAATGGAATGAAAGTTATCCTCTCCTCTAACAATGATATCCCTAAGGTTTCATTCAATCTAGTTATGGGCTCTGACCCACGTTTGGAAGGAAAAAAAGCAGGTTTGTCGGATCTTGCAGGTGACCTGTTGTTATCAGGTACTTCTAATAGAACCAAAGATGAATTAGACAAGGAAAAAGATTTTATTGGTGCTAGCTTATTTGCTTCCAGCTCTAGTATCTATATGAGTTGTCTTACAAAACATATGGACAAAGGTCTAGATATCATGACGGATGTCATGAAAAATGCAAGCTTTCCAGAGGATGAATTCAACCGTATTAAAAAGCAGTATGAATCCAACTTACTATCTGTTAAGACTGATCCTAACTCGATGGCAAGGAATGCAATGTCAAAAGCGATATTCCCAAAAGATCATCCTTATGGTGAAATCATGACAGATGTATCGCTCGAAAACATCAAGAGAGAAGATGTTTTGGAATTCTACAAAAACCAATTCACTCCTGCAGGAAGCTACCTAGTTATCGTTGGTGATATTGATGAGGCTAAAGCAAAAGAAGTTGCGAATAAATACTTTGCAAATTGGGAAGGTACAGTTCCGTTTGAAAAAGATTACGTAGATGGTTATCTACCTAAAGGAAATCGTGTGATTTTTGTAGAAAAACCTGGGGCTGTTCAATCCGTAATAAACGTGGCATTCCCTGTGAACATGACACCAGGAGATGAAAATCAGATTAACCTGAACGTCTTGAACAAACTCTTTGGTGGCGGCGGTTTTGGTACTCGACTCATGCAAAACCTAAGAGAGGACAAAGCATATACGTACGGTGCATATTCACGAGTTAATGTTACCCGAGAAGGTAGTTGGCTAAGTGCATCAGGTAGTTTCAGAAATGAAGTTACTGATTCCGCTATCGTTCAATTTCTTTATGAATTTGGAAGAATTACTGAAGACAAAGTAACTTCAGAAGAGCTTGAGCTAAACAAATCTTCTATGGCCGGTAGTTTTGCAAGAAGTTTGGAATCCCCAAGAACTGTTGCAAATTTTGCGCTCAATATTTTCAGAAATAATCTCCCTGCAGATTACTATCAAACTTACCTCAAGAAATTGAGTGCTGTTAACAAAGAAGATGTTCTAAAAACAGCAAAAGAGTATTTCCAACCTAACAACCTGAACATCATTGTAGTTGGAAATCCTGATGTTCTTGAAACCATTAAGAAATTCGATGCAGATGGAACTATTGAAATCTTCGATGCATTCGGAAACAAGACGCAACAAAAGGAGTATCGTAAAACGGATGTTTCAGTGGAAGAGGTTCTTGAACAGCACCTTATAGCGGTTACAGGTTCGAAAAATTTGAAAAAAGCTAAAAAAAGGCTTTCAAAAATTAAAAGTGTCAAGAAAATCATGGAAATAACACCTGCTGGATCTCCTATGAAACTGAATATGGAAACTTATTTCATGGCTCCAAATAAAGAAATGACAGTCATGCAGTTCAATGGAATGGAAATTCAAAAGCAAGTATTTAATGGGAAAAATGGTCAAACGATTCAAATGAGCCAAACTGGTGGAAAAGATACTACCTCTCTTACGAAAGATGAAGTTGCTGAAAAAAACAGAACGTCCGGTTTATTTCCAGAAATGGCACTTCTCGAGAATATTGAAAGTCTGAAACTTCTTGGACTGGACAGTCTAAATGGTAAAGATTATTACGTTATTGAATATATGGAAGGTGAAACTACTACAATGGCCTATTACAATACAAAAACTTTCTTGAAGGAACACTCTTCATCAATTGAACCAACTGATGACGGAGTAACGGAAATGTCGGTTACTTACAGCGAATTTAAAGCCCATAAAAAGGTTTTGTTTCCACATAAAATGGCTCAACTTTTCGGTTCTCAATCAATGAGTGGTGAAGTAAAAGAAATTATTATCAATAAAGATGTTGATGAATCTAAATTCACTATCAAATAAGAATAAATAAGGATCCTAAGAAAGCAGCGGCAAAAATGTCGCTGCTTTTTTTTATGTTCGATTTATGAAGTTGATCACCATCTTTTTACCATGTGGCGTCAAAACTGACTCTGGATGGAACTGTACACAATGAATAGGTTTCTGAACATGAGACATCCCCATTAGGACACCTTCTTTTGAAATCGCTGTAACTCTCCAATCTTCGGTTAGATCATTACTAACTGCCCAGCTATGGTAGAGTCCAACTTCAGCAAAGTCTGGTAGATCAATAAACAAAAGTGAACGTGTATCCAATTCACAGTCTACACTTATTCCATGGCAAGTATCTTCTAAATTATACAAGGCTATTCCAGCAAGTTCCGCATATGCTTGCATTCCTAGGCAAATTGCTAGAACAGGAGTCTCATCAGGTATATTTATTAAAGCTTCCATCAATAAACCAGATTCCTTTGGTAATCCTGGTCCTGGAGAAATTACGATTTTATCATATCGTGAGAGTTGATCAAGTTCAACCTGATCATTTCTAATCACCTCAACATTTTCACAAGTAATCCCCTCTATGTAATGAGCGAGGTTAAAAGTGAAAGAATCGTAATTATCGATAATGAGAATCTTCAATGCTATATGTAAATCAAAATTGTTAAACTTGTGCAAAGCTAATCGAAAAATGAAAAAAATTATAAAAATACCCAACGCACCTGCTCCTATTGGACCCTATAGTCAAGCAGTAGTTAAAAACGATACGCTTTATGTTAGCGGACAAATACCACTCGACCCGTTTACGAATGAGAAAAGATTCGCCGATATTAAAACCGCTACAGAGCAGGTAATGAGAAACTTGGAATCTTTAGTACAAACTGCAGGATTCAAAATGGAGGATATCGTAAAATGCTCTATATTTTTGAAAAATCTTGATGATTTCACCAAGGTGAATCAGATCTACGAAACATATTTTCAAGAAGAACCTCCAGCGCGAGAAACCGTTGAAGTTAAAAAACTACCATTAGATGCACCGATTGAAATATCTTGTATTGCTCAACGTTAAAATCTATATGCGGCAATTAATATATATGGTCATTCTTGTTTCGCTTTGTAGTTGTAAAACAAAATTCACACAATTCTACATTGATTATAATTCCCTAGCAACAATACCGTCCTCTACTCCTTTGGATCTTCCCTTTGACGTTTTTACTCCAGAGCAAACTACGAATTCATCATACCAATTCGAAATTAATGATACCAGGAAGGATAAAATAGAAAAAATAACCTTGGAAGATTTGAGTATTAAAATCACATCTCCTGAATCGGAAGATTTTTCTTTCCTAAAAGATATAAGCGTACATATTTCCGCTGATGGCTTATCCGAGCAGTTAATCGCATATAAATACGATATTCAAAATTCAATTGGCAATGAATTGGAATGTAAAGAAACGAATATAGATCTCCAGGAATATATTAAAAAAGATAGGTTTACAATCAGACTAGAAACTATTACAGATGAAATCATTACGCAAGACATAGATGTGGATATACACACTAACTTCTTTGTGGATGCTAAACTTTTAAATTAAGGTGGAGTCTACTACAAAGAAGATATCAATTATCATTGTCAATTATAACGTTGAGTACTTTTTAGAGCAATGTCTAAATTCTGTTGAAGCTGCACTAAAGGGTCTAAACGGTGAAGTATTTGTAGTTGACAACAACTCGATTGACGGATCAGTTGCTATGGTTCGTGAAAAGTTCCCTAGTGTCCAACTTATGGACAACAAAGACAATGTTGGTTTTTCCAAAGCCAATAATCAGGCTATGCGCCTTGCGACTGGGGAATACATTTTACTTTTAAATCCAGATACTGTTGTTGAAGAAGATACTTTTTCAAAGTGTATCGAATTTATGGATAAGCACTCTGAAGCAGGAGGCTTAGGAGTTCGAATGATTGATGGAAAAGGAAATTTCCTTCCTGAAAGTAAAAGGGGTTTACCAACGCCATCCGTAGCTTTTTATAAAATATTTGGACTATCAAGTCTTTTTCCAAAGAGTAAAATATTTGGGAAGTATCATTTAGGATACTTGGATGAAAACGAAGTAAATGAGGTTGAAATCCTCAGTGGTGCCTATATGTTTATGCGAAAATCTGCGCTTGAAAAAGTAGGCTTACTTGATGAGGCATTCTTTATGTACGGAGAGGATATTGATTTATCCTATAGAATAGTTGAAGGAGGATACCATAATTACTACTTCCCCGACACACAGATCATACATTACAAAGGGGAAAGCACAAAAAAAAGTA
>CBFHXS010000106.1:0-7994 GCA_965659845.1 Brumimicrobium sp. | reverse complement strand
ACGAATCCAAAGGAAGAGAAGTTTCTTGATGAGCCTGTGAATCAAATTAAAATGGCGAACGCCATCTTTAAAGCATTCCAAGAATTCAAAAGTGAAATAGAAGGAGTTAATGCCCTTGTAGAAAATGGCGAGGGGTTTGAAGAAGAAGTTAAAAGGGAAGAAGCGAGTGAAACTGTTATTGAGATAGAAGAGAGCGGTCAAGTTTATTTTAAAGTGCAGGTAGAGACTTCTAGAGAATCGCTCAAACTAACAGATCAAAGATTTCAAGGAGTTCAGGTGTCAGAGTATAAACAAGGAGGACTGTTTAAATATACGACAGGATTATTCAAAGAAGATTTTCAGTCAGCCAATGATTTAAAGAAAGAAATGAGAGAAAAAGGCTTTGATCATGCATTCGTTGTTGCCTTTAAGGATGGTAAGAGAATTCCAATAGGGGATGCGTTGAAGTCAGTTCGCCGCTAATTTCAAGGAAAATACCACTGTTATTAGCGATTTTACTATTATTTTAGCACAAAATACAGAGCATTGAAAGTTTCAAAAGAATTTAAAACCGGTCTGGTAGTAATCCTTGCAACTGCATTGTTGATCTATGGGGTAAATTACTTAAAAGGAAACAGTTTCTTTGGTGGTGATGATGTATATTTCGCTTATTTCCCGACCTCAGGAACATTAACGCCTTCTTCATCTGTAACAATGAACGGTGTTGAGATAGGAAAAGTTCTTTCTGTTGATCTTGTTGATCCGAATAGGTTTGTTGATGAAAACAAGCGCGTTCTTGTTAAGTTTAACGTTCAAAATGAACGATTACAACTCGCTCAAGGATCAGGAATAGAAATTGTACCTGGTGTTTTGAGTACTGGAATTCAGCTTCAACAAAATTATATCGGTGATGATGGCTTTCACAAAGTAGGTGATACGCTGCAAGGTACGGTAAGTCAGGAAATAACTGAGCAAATTGAGAATCAATTGTTACCTGTTAAGCGTAAAATGGAAGATTTAATGACTTCCGTAGAAGGTATTGTGAATTCGATAACTTCTTTCTGGGATACTTCGGCAGCGAATACATTAGACCAAGGATTGAATGAAGTAAAGATTGCAATTTCAAGATTTGGTCGTGTTGCTTATAATGTTGATAACCTTATCGCAGAGCAAAGATCTAAACTGGGACGTATTTTTGATAACGTAGAGTCAATTACCTATAACTTTAAAAAGTCTAATGATGAGATTCGAAAAGCTGTCGGAAATGTGACGGAACTAACAGATTCGTTGTTAACGATGGACTTTAAACTAGCAATGGATGAAGCAATAGGTACTTTGCAGAATGTCAATAAGTTACTTGAAGAAACCTCAGAAGGGAATGGTACACTAGGAAAGCTTCTCGAGGATGAAACACTCTATAATGAATTGAATAAGACGAACCAACAGCTTCAAGAACTTGTTGAAGATATACAAGTTCATCCGGAAAGATACATTCACGTGTCAGTATTCGGATCGAAAACTAAAGGTGTCCCCATAAGTAAAGATGAGGAACGTAAGTTGAAGGAAATTTTGGATTCAATACCCTAAATAAATAACATACATGGTTGCTATTATTGTTTTTGCAGTTTTACTTGTGGTAGGATTTGGTGCGTTCGCTATGAACGCAGGTAAGATCCGAAGTAATATCCTAATGGGGAGAGACGTTGATCGTTCTGATCGTAAAGGAGAACGGTTAAAGGTGATGACCTTAGTTGCTTTTGGACAGAAAAAGATGTTCAAGCGCCCAATTCCAGCAATTCTTCACTTTATGTTGTATGCGGCATTTGTCATTACTCAGATTGAATTGATTGAAATTATAGCAGATGGTGTCTCAGGTCAACATCGTTTGTTTAGAGCTTCTTTAGGTGGTTTTTACACTTTTATGATTTCTTTCATTGAGATACTATCAGTACTCGCTTTTGTAGCGACCTTCATATTCCTTGCGCGAAGAAACCTTATCAAGATTCCTCGTTTCAATATGAAAGAAATGAAGGGTTGGCCAAAACTTGATGGTAACTTGATCCTCGTGATGGAACTAGTATTAATTTGCTTTATTTTTATGATGAATGGTGCAGATGAAGTACTTTATCAACGTCAACTTTCTCATGCTGAAAACCTCGGTGATGGAAGCCTAGGGTTCACTATTTCACAATTCGTTGGTCCTGCTCTGTTTGGAGGGATGAGTGAAGGAGCCTTAAATATGGTTGAAAGAATAGGTTGGTGGGGTCACATTGTTATGGTCTTAACGTTCTTGAACTATTTACCATTCTCAAAACACTTCCACATTATTTTAGCTTTCCCAAATACTTTCTACTCTAATCTAGAGAAAAAAGGGAAGTTTACTAATATGGAGTCAGTAACTAAAGAAGTGAAGTTGATGATGGATCCAGATGCAGATCCATATGCTGCTCCAGCACCAGAAGAAGGAGATGCCGCACCTGCTCGTTTCGGAGCAAAGGATGTTGAAGATCTTACGTGGAAGAATCTATTGGATTCATATACGTGTACAGAATGTGGTAGATGTACTTCTGAATGTCCAGCAAACCAAACGGGTAAGCTTCTTTCACCTCGTAAAATCATGATGGATACAAGAGACCGTCTAGAGGAAAAAGGAAAAGGAATTCGCAAGAATGGTAAGGACTACGATGACGGTAAATCGTTATTAGGTGATTACATAACTGAAGAGGAATTATGGGCATGTACGTCTTGTAATGCATGCGTTGAAGCTTGTCCAGTTAATATTGATCCACTTTCAATTATTATGGATATGCGTCGAAATCTAGTTATGGAAGAATCTAAAATTCCATCAGAACTTGCTGGAATGATTTCAAACATTGAGAACAACGGAGCTCCTTGGCAGTTTAGTCAAGAAGATCGCTTGAATTGGAAAGACGAAGATTAATTCTTAGAGTAGAATAAGCAATGGAGTTAAAAGAGACATTTGAAAATGGACAGAAGATTAGTCCTATTTTACCAGATGAAGTTAAAAACTATTTGATCGATATAGACGGTACTATATGTGACGATATTCCGAATGAAGAACCGGAGCGAATGGCTACAGCGAATGTTTATCCTGATGCACTTCGTATTTTGAATAAATGGTACGAAGATGGACATTATATTACATTCTTCACCTCTAGAATAGAAGAGCATAGAGATGTAACCACGAAATGGTTAGATGAGCATGGGTTTAAATATCATGGCTTATTAATGAATAAACCAAGAGGTGGAAATTACCATTGGATTGATAATCATATCGTACGTGCTACTAGGTTTAACGGTGAGTTTACAGAATTAACAGATAAAAACGCCAAGATACAGGTGTTTGAAAAATAGAAGATTATGAGTGAATTGATGAAGGTTCCGACAATGGCAGAAATGACTGCGGCAGGTGAAGTACCGGAAGTGTTATTCTGGGTTGGTTGTGCAGGAAGTTTTGATGATCGAGCAAAGAAGATCACAAAAGCGATTGTGAAAATCTTAAATAAGTGCAATGTTAAGTTCGCAGTATTAGGTGCCGAGGAATCTTGTACTGGAGATCCTGCAAAGAGAGCTGGAAATGAATTTTTGTTCCAGATGCAAGCGATGATGAATATCCAAGTTTTGGATGGATATGAGGTAAAGAAAATAGTAACAGGTTGTCCTCACTGTTTTAATACTCTGAAAAACGAATATCCAGAATTGGGAGGGAATTACGAGGTAATCCATCATACGCAATTAATTCAGTCACTTATCGAAGAAGGTAAGCTTAAGGTTGAAGGAGGAGACACCTTTAAAGGTAAGAAAATCACTTTTCATGACCCATGTTATCTGGGAAGAGCTAATGATGTTTATGAGGCACCAAGACAAATGCTGCAAAGCTTAGATGCTGAGTTGGCTGAAATGAAACGTTGCCGTACAAAGGGGCTCTGCTGTGGAGCAGGAGGTGCCCAAATGTTTAAGGAGGCTGAAAAAGGAAATAAAGAAGTCAACATTGAAAGAACTGAGGACGCACTAGAGGTAAAACCGGACGTTATCGCTACTGGATGCCCTTTCTGTAATACAATGATGACAGATGGTGTGAAGAATAAAGATAAGGAGGATAGTATAGAAGTAATGGATGTTGCGGAATTAATCGCTTCGGCAGCAGATCTTTAGAAATATGTTGAACTTAGGTACATTCGAGAAGTTTCCTGATGAATCTCGGGTTTGGTTGTATCAAACTGATCGTCCTCTCAGTGATGAAGAGGTCAAGAAGACTCGAGATAGACTGTTTTCTTTTATGAGAGAATGGGCCGCCCATGGAAACAAACTTTGGGGAGCAGCAGATGTTATTAACCCATACTTTGTGGCTGTTTCAGTAAATGATGCTTTAACTCCGCCGTCTGGTTGTTCTATCGATGCATCTGTAAAAGAGTTACAATTGTTGGGGAAAGAGATCAATGTCGATTTCTTTACTCGCATGAAGGTGACGTATATAAATGATGGGCACTTAGATCAGGTCAATTTTTCAGAGCTGTCAGAATTAGATGAGGATACTCCAATTTATGATCCTCTAATTGCCAAGCTAAGAGAGTTGAGAACAAAATTTCCCTCACCTTTAAAGGAAAGCTCGTTTTCTCATTTAGTATAATACTTATTCTTACGAGTTTTAAAAATCAATTACGATTCCAATAGAAGGTAGAACATTACCTGTACTTACTTGAGGTAATTGTTCCAGTGAAACGGGTGTTATCAATACTCCGTCTTCATCTTTAGCTAATGCGTAACCTGGTTCTGAAGGTTGAGCCTGACCTAAGAGATTCTGAACTTCCAAGAATATGTCTAGGGCCCAATTATCAAAGCTCCATTTCTTATCAATTCTTAGATCTGTTTGATTGAATGCATCAAGACGGACCTGCCCAAGTTGACTGTAGTCTTTTATTATAGCAGGATAATTCTGTAGTGTAGCTTCTTCATCTACTGGAGCATATGGAGTTCTTCCTGAGTATCGAACGCGTAAACTTACCTCCCAATTCTTCTTTTTTCCAAACTTATATCCTCCTGTAAATGTCGCTAAAACTCCTTGATTCCATGCAGAAGGTATGTATTCATCAGTATCAAATCCTGTAAACTCTGACTGAAATAATGTGATTGCCAAAATTCCGTAGAAATTATTTGATAATTTCTGTTGAGCTAGGAATTCAACTCCATATGTTCTTCCAAGTCCAATACTTTGTATGGGTTCGTTTCCAAGTACAGAGAAATCACCACCCAAGTTCGCCAAGGAAACACTGTCCCTCACAGATACAGGATAATCACTGTATCGCTTGAAGAAACCTTCAACAGTCAACTTAGTGGATGGAGTGGGTAGATATTCAATTCCAAGCACAAAATGATCACTTTGAATATATTTAGCATCCTTATTGACTTCAGTTCCTGTACTATCTTTAAACCCTAGAATCGTATACGGTGGTATTTTGTAATACCTTCCAATGGATGCGTTTAGCGACCATTTCTTCTCCTTATCCAAAGCATAAGATAGTGCTAATCTCGGGCTTAGCGTTCTATAGACCTCATTTCCAGATTCGGTAAATGTATTGCCATCAATTCTTATTCCACCTGATACGCTTAAGCGATTTTGTAACAATACAGTATTGGCTTGTGCAAATGCCCCATATCTCCAGAAGTTAAGACTATTGTTATAGGTGAAATTACTTACTAAATCTTCCGTGTCGTTTCTGTAATCAGCGTTCTGTATAACTGCTCCAGCAGACAGCTCAAAGTTGTCAAAATACCTTTTGTAGTAATACCTTAGTTTGGATTCTTGCTCCTGAGAGATATTATTGAGGAATAATCCTGTTTGAGATACATTGTCCTGAAACCTCTTAAAGTCATTACGGAGCAGATTGATACTTGCTGAAGTTGTCATGAAGCCATTTACGTTCTTAAATCGTTTTCTCCAGGTAATCCCCGAGGTAGAACTGTACTGATCAATAATAGGTACTTGTTCAACTGCGTTAAGCTGATCTACGGTGAAGTCATCAGGAAGATTAACTTGAAAATTATCAATAGCACCTACACCTAGTAATATAAGGTCATTGTATTCATTGATTTTATGATTGATCTTGTACTGGTAATCCCAATAGTCAGGAAGTATCGGTAAGTCTAAAGCTCTAAATAAGAGTTGTAAATATGATCGTCTAGCCGATATGATGTAGGATGTTTTCGCTTGTTTTTTGTCGCCTTTGAATAGAGGTCCTTCCAGTGTCAATGCCGCTTCTGAACTACTAACTCTAATATTTGTTTGCATTTCACGCTTATTCCCTTCACGTTGGTCGAATTGAAGCACTCCTGACAACGCATTATCATATTGTGCGCCAAATGAAGTTGCGGACAATGTTACTCCTTCAAAGAAAGAAACGTTTAATAATCCAACAGGACCGCCTGCAGAACCTTGTGTCGAGAAGTGGTTGATGTTGGGTATTTCGATTCCGTCTAAATAATAAACGTTCTCATTTGGGGCGCCTCCGCGAATGATAATATCATTTCTAAACCCTCCAGCCGAACCGCCAACACCTGGTAAAGACTGCACAACTTTCGCTACATCATTATTACCTCCAGGGTAAGTGGCGATCTCTTCAGCAGACAGTTTATTTGTTGATAAGGGTGTTTCCTTGGATTTCTTGTAAGGACTTGCGACAATCTCTACACCCTCAATTTCTGTTGATTCTATCGGTTTTAATTCGAAATTGAGATCCGGAGTTCCTGCCGATTTTATGACCACGTTGTAAACAACTTCCTCCTGATAGTCTAGAGAAGAGACTTTAACTGTGTACGATTTTGTGGGTATGTTCCTAATCTCATAAAAACCATTCATGTCAGTAACTGCACCTAGATTGGCACCTTCTAGTTTAACAGTTATCCCGAAAAGGAGTTCTCCGCTAACGGCATCCTTTACTGTTCCAGCTAAAGAGCCAGTTTGAGAAAAAGCTGTTATACTCAGTAATAGTGAGATGATCACAATGAATGTTGCCTTCATGACATAAAATATTTTCAATTTAACACACCGGAAATTATTTTGTTGTCTTTGAGACGTAAAGTTTTTACAAACGGCCGAAAGGAATGGCTAAAAGCGTTTTAGAGATCCTCTTTGGAACTGCCATTCAGGGGTATTCAAAAATTCACCAAAATCAAGAGAGTACCAAGGACCCAAGTTTTGATCATTCGGATTGACTAAAATCTGAATTTCTTGCGCGGGCATATAACTTTGAGCTAATATAAAACACTTTTCTCCTGTTTCTTCGTTGATTGCCATATCTACTATAATCACCCCATGACCTGGATGCCCTCCCCAGAGGAATACATCTCCAATTTGCATATCACTTTCTTTTACTTTCGGTAATTCCTTAGCTAAAGATGCGGTACCTGCAAATGAGAAGACATACTCTAGATACTTCCAGTAACTTTTATCACTATTAGAGGCTTCAGTATCTTTCGTCCAATTGAACTTGCTTCCAGTAAAATGTATTCTATAGCCCTCCATCCATTTGTCGTAGCGCGCTTCAAAACCTGTATTAAACTGGAAATGTATTTCATCAAATCGTTTTTGACTTCTTAAATAATCAGCACGCAATCTCATTATGGCATCTGCACATTGATGTAAATCTCTTTTTCCAATGGGAAGGTCGATCACACCACAATACACACCTGAAACATTCTTACTACTACCATCATAATAGTTCACTTTACTTCCATGTGGCTTTAATTCTAGTTCACGAAGAAAATTGCCAAATGAAAATTCTTCTATTTTTATTCTGGTAAAACCATTTGGAGCATTAAAACGGGTAAGTATTGATTTACCCGCTGCATTGATGATAGAACTGTCTCTTATAGCGGTTGTGCTCTTATCAGAAAGCTTTGGTGTGGCAGATTTATTATTTTCACTCGTGCAAAATGAAAACCCTAAAATGGCAAGTCCGATAAGCAATGTAAGTGTGTAATTCATATCTCTATAA
>CBFHXS010000105.1:0-8168 GCA_965659845.1 Brumimicrobium sp. | reverse complement strand
TCTCATCGTAGGAGAAAGGTGCATGTAAATATTCATTAACGGTGGCACAATAGCACCTTTTGCTCTAATATACTGATTAAGCACTTTGAATCCGTCTTTAAACTCTAATCCAGAAAGGAGTTTTTCATACTCTTTCACGTCTCCTTGTTTTTCCAGAGGATATAATGATTCCGCCAAGTTATCAGGATCAGGGAAGTAATGTCTTAGAAAATGAAGCAAGAAGTCCCGGCTTTCAACATCATAATCCGGATACATGGTGACTTTTCCAAAAAAGTATTCTAAATTCGGATAAATCACGGTTAGAACTGCCAGGCCATCCCAAATGTTATCTAACGCAAATAATCCTTTTCTAGGATTTACCGAAGGTTGATAGTTTGGCTGAACCCAGCTCCTACCTAATTCAATTGTTTTCGGCAAATACACATCTTTGAACTCCTTAGAGAAGCTAAAATAATGAGAAGTACTCATGGGAATAAATTGTTCCTCTTCTTCGGTCAAAATGTTTGCACAATGTATGAAACGATATCCGCCGATAATTTCTTCATCTTCTGGACTCCAAACGATAAGCTGTTCATAGCATTGTTCATTCATATCGTATTTATCAAGGTCCAAAGACTTTTTTGTCCCCCCTCCGGCAGATCTAAAAGATAGTTCTCGCAGTCTCCCTATCTCGCGCAGTGTATATGGTGAATTGTGATAATTGACAATATAGATTTCATTATCACCTTTCCGAGTTGTGCGAGCAAACCGCTCAGAGGTAAGTTCGTTCTTGATGAGTGAACGATCAACAGGTGGTATGATTTCTTCAACTATTTGTGACATGCTATTCCTTTAATTCGTAAACTTTTTCTTTAACATATTGAGCCCATTCATCATTTGATTTTGATTTATCAAAATCAGATGCATCTAATTGCGGTCCAAATTTAATAGTAATTCTCTTATCATTCTGCTTGTATAGTTCGTTAACAAGGTAAAGCATCTCAATGTTTGCTTTTATCCCAAGCTTCTTACGAACAGTATACAAATTGTAAAAGAAATTTGACAAAGCACCTTCGATATATACAGGGATAATAGTCTTGCTATATTTTTTTGACCTCGATACAAAGGTTTTTCTCCATTTTAGATCTTTTACTTTTCCTTTTTGTTTTCGACTTACTAATCCAGCAGGGAATATGCAGAGTAATTGATCGCTAGCAAATGTTTCATCTACTTTACGTAAAGACTGTGCGGCATTTTTACCGTGTTTATTTACACCAACGAAAATAGGGCGCAAGTTCTCAAGGTGTAAGAGAACGTCATTTACTACAAATTTTACATCAGGTCTTATCTCATGTAGAACGGTAACTAAGGCCATTGCGTCCATGCCTCCTAAAGGATGGTTCATGGCTAAAACAGCACCTTTTTCTTTAGGGATATTTTCTAACCCTTCACTCGTTACTTGAATGTTAAATTTACGCATTACGGACAAACAGAACTCAATAGGAGAGTCATTCCGATGCTCATAAATGAACTCATTCACGTCTTTTTCATGCAAGATCTTTTGAAGATAACTTACAATGAACCTTGGCAAACGCTTTAAGAGTTTTGGGTTTTTATCGTGAATGACTTTTTTTACGTCAATCATCTTATGTGACTCACTCATTTTGAAAAAAGCTATGCTTTAATTATTTCTTGTAAATCCAAGCCCCAGGTACTTGGGACCTAACATTACTGATGTCTTGTTTAGCTGCTTGAAGAGAGCTATAGCTTTTAGCGCTAACAAAATGAAGCCCGTTGATTCTACCAATGATTTGAGCATTTAATCCTTTTCCATTAAGTTCGTTTACCAAATCCTCAGCATTAGACTTCTCTCTAAAACCTCCTGCAATTAAGTGGTAGGATCCGGTAGAAGTATTCGGAGTGTATTTAGTAGTTGGTTCAGGTTCAACCTTTTCTACAGGTTCTGTAGTTTTTTCTGTCTCTTGTTCAACGTTATTTTCACCTTCCTCTTTCTCAATAATTTCTGGTTCAGATGAATCACTACTTTCTGAATTTCCTTGATCATCTCCTGTACTATTATCTTCTTCATCGTTTACTTCTTGCTGATCATCAGTCATTTCAGATGTTTCGTTTTCCTTAGTGCTAGATTCATCAGTAAGGCTAGCATCATTTTGAGCAATTTCTTTTTGATCAGCAAATTCATTCCAACCCATGTAGTCACTGATTTCATCGTAATAAAGACCAGCTGTGATACTACCACCTGCAGCTAAAAACAACAGTATAATAATTATCCAACCGAATACACCGACTCTTCTTTTTTTCTTCTTCTTCTTCGGCTCTCCAGGCTTATTATCTTTTGTTTTCTTATTTTTCTTTTCCTCTTTCGCCTCTTCTTTTTCTTTCTTAGCTTTTGCGTTAACTTTATCTTCTTCAGCCTTCTTTTTAGCTTTTAGCTTTTCGGCTTCTTCTTCAGTATCCTTTTTTACTTTGTCTGTTTTCTTTGAGTCATCTGCTTTTTTAGAAGGATCATCTTTCTTATCGGATTTAGCTTCTAGCTTATCAGTTGACTCTTTACTTGGGGGTGTGGTTGCAGGTGCAACATATTTATTCTCTTTCTTTTGAGTGACCTTGTCCTTAGTCTTATCTACATCTTTTTTGATAGGTTCTACCTTTTTTTTAGGTTCTACCTTTTTCTCTTCAACCTTCTTCGTTGGAGTGGGAGAGGGGCCAGCTGTTGATTCTACTTTCTTTGCTTGCCCTGTTTTTAAATTTCCTGAAAATTCTACTTCACCATCTTTGTTTTTACTGAAGCTTCCTAAACCAAAAATATCATAGCTTTCACCTTTGTCAATTTGTGCCTGGATGTCGCGAATGTATTTAGCGATCATATTTTGAATATCTTGGAGCTCCATATTCGATTCTTTCTCGATGATTGCATCAAGTTTACCGTCATTATAATTCAAGTACTCATTGAACATGAGTTCCCCAGTTTCATCGTTTTCAATTACGATTGCACCAAACTTTGGAAGAATTACTTTAGAAAATCGTTCAAGAAGCTGTTTGATATATTTATCCATAACGCAAATTTATAAGCTATTAAATATAGGAAGAATTTTAAAACATCTCGTCAAACCTAAACGTTTGATCGAGTCTAGGACCTTTTTCAGTCATTTTTAATGAACAACATTCATTACTGATATCATGCTCCAGAAATAAGATATACTCTTCTTCAACAGCTTTTTTCAAGAACTTTTCTTTCTCGCTCAATGTCTTTAGCGGACGAGTATCGTATCCCATAACGTAAGGCAATGGAATATGACCGACAGAAGGAAGTAGGTCTGCCATAAAGACGATTGTCTTCCCTTTGTAACGAATATGTGGAATCATTTGACTCTCTGTATGTCCATCAACAAATAGAATATCAATATCATCAAATACGCTTTCTGTGAAGTCACCTTCTCGGCTCACAAACTTCAGTTGTCCAGATTCTTGAATAGGTAAGATATTTTCCTTTAAGAATGAAGCCTTTTCTCTTGGATTAGGTTCAGTAGCCCATTTCCAATGATTGCTTGTACTCCAAAATGTAGCATTTTTAAAGACCGGTTTATAGCTGTTTTCGCCTATCTGTTCAATGGCTCCTCCACAATGGTCAAAATGCAAATGGGTAAGAAATACGTCAGTTATGTCATCTGCAGAAAACCCTAGTTTCTTCAGATTTCCATGCAACGAGTCATCTCCAAAAAGGTAATAATGAGAAAAGAATTTTTCACTTTGTTTGTCGCCAATACCAGTATCAATAAGCATTAAACGATCACCATCTTCAATAAGCATACATCTCATAGACCAGCTACAAAGGTTATTGCTATCAGGTTCATTTGTTCTTGACCACAATGATTTGGGGACAACTCCAAACATTGCTCCTCCGTCTAATTTGAAATTGCCTGTATTGAGTGGATATATCTTCATAGTATTAGTTTTTTCTGAATATATAAATAAAGGTTGAAATGAAAAGGAATAGATAAAAAAAAGGCTACTTATTGCTAAGTAGCCTCTGTATCTAAAGTGAAATTTAATTATCTCTTGTCAATTGAAACGTAGTCACGCTCATTTTGACCAGTGTAAATCTGACGTGGACGTCCAATTGGTTCTTTATTTTCAACCATTTCTTTCCATTGAGCGATCCATCCTGGAAGTCTTCCTAAAGCAAACATAACTGTAAACATTTCTGTAGGTATGTTTAGTGCTTTGTAGATAATTCCAGAGTAGAAATCAACATTTGGATACAAACCTCTTTCAACGAAGTAAGGATCCTCTAGAGCAATTTTCTCTAATTTTTTAGCAATATCCAATGCTGGATCTTGAACACCTAATTTTTCAAGAACATCATCACATGCTTTCTTAATGATTTTAGCACGCGGGTCGAAGTTTTTGTAAACTCTGTGTCCGAAGCCCATTAAACGGAATGAATCGTTTTTGTCTTTTGCCTTAGCAACCCATTTTTCTAAGTCTCCACCGTCTGCTTGAATTTTATCCAGCATTTCTATTACAGCTTGGTTTGCTCCACCGTGAAGTGGTCCCCAAAGTGCAGAAACACCTGCAGAAATTGAAGCATATAAATTCGCTTGTGAAGAACCAACAATTCTTACAGTTGATGCAGAACAGTTCTGCTCATGATCAGCGTGTAATATTAACAGTTTATTCAATGCTTCAGCAACAACTGGGTCTGGAGTGTAGTCCTCTGTTGGCATTGAGAACATCATGTTTAAGAAATTCTCACAATATCCAAGATCATTCTTTGGATAAACGAAAGGATGACGCATTGCATTTTTATATGACATTGCAGCAAGTGTTGGTAACTTGGCAATTAATCTGTGCATTGTAAGGTCAATCGCTTCTTTTGGTCTGTTTGGATCTTGAGACTCAGGATAGAACGTTGAAAGACTACAAACCATAGAAGCCATTACACCCATTGGGTGAGCCTTTGCAGGATAAGCTTCGAAAAATTGTTTCATGTCTTCGTGAACCAATGTGTGATTTGTAATACTCTTTTGGAAATCTTCTAATTCCTTTTTTGTCGGAAGTTCTCCATAAATCAAAAGGAAAGCAACCTCTAAAAATGTAGCTTTTTCCGCTAATTGCTCGATTGGATAACCGCGGTATCTCAATATTCCGTTTTCACCATCTAGGTAGGTGATTGCACTTGTCGTACTTCCGGTATTTTTAAAACCTGGGTCAATAGTTATGCATCCAGTTGTTCCACGTAACGTTTTAATGTCAATGGCTTTTTCATTCTCTGAACCCTCAACTACAGGAAATTCGTATGACTTCCCATCTATCTCAATCTTAGCAGTTTCGCTCATTTTATACTTGTGTTTTAATTTATAAAAATTTTCGGCTGTCTAATATACTAAAGAATATATTAAACGAGACTATTTTTTACTATTACTTTTGAGTTATTAAACAGTGAAGCGAATAAAAAGTTTTATCCGCTTCAAATATGAGTTCTGTTAATCACATTAGAGGTTTTCTTTGGTGTAGTCAAGCATCATTCGGAATAAATGATTTCTTGTATTTCCTCCGTAAATGCCGTGATCTTTATTTGGGTATACAAAAAGGTCAAAATCTTTATCTGCTTTGACCAAAGCTTTGACCATTTCCATCGTATTTTGAACGTGGACATTATCGTCTCCTGTTCCATGAATCAAAAGGTAATTACCTTTTAGTTTATCCACATGGTTAATTGGAGAGTTGTCATCATATCCATTAGCATTTTCTTGAGGTGTTCGCATGAATCGCTCTGTATAAATATTGTCGTAATATCTCCAGTTCGTAACAGGAGCAACCGCTATTCCCATTTTGAATACATCCGCACCTTTTGTCATTGCTAGGGATGTCATATAACCTCCATAACTCCAACCCATTATTCCAATTCTCTCTTTGTCTACGTAATCCCATGCGCCAACATTCTTCGCTACTTCGATAATGTCTTCTGTTTCTTTATTTCCTAACTCTAGGTAAGTACTCTTTTTAAAAGCGGCACCTCTATACATGGTTCCGCGCGTATCTACGCTAATAACAATGTAGCCTTCTTGAGCCAGTAATTGGTGGTAGGCAAAGTTGCCGCTGCCATAAGAGTCTGAAACCATATTAGATCCAGGGCCACAATAAATATTGAAATAGACTGGATATTGCTTTGTCGAATCAAAATTTTGAGGTTTAATCATCCAAGCGTTTAAGTCATACTCGGCTCCTTGTATTTTAAAGAAGGTCTTTTCTTGAAAGTTGTATTCTTTTAATCGATCCGCAAGGAAGGAATTGTCTTCAAGAATTTCTATAAGTGTACCATCTGCTTTGTGTAATGAGTAAATAGGAGGGGTGTTAGCGTTACTCCAACGATTTACGTAATACTTCATACCAGTAGAGAAAGTTGCATCATTTGTACCTCGGTTGGCACTTATCTTTCGCTTATTTGAACCGTCAATGTTTATCGAATAAAGAGCTTTGTATGGTGCACCTTCTTCCGCCGAAATATAATAGAGGATGCCGTCCTTTTCGTTGATGCCCTTGAAGGCCACAACATCCCAAGAACCTTTGGTGATTTGCTTGCTTGAACCGTCAATTCCAATCATGTATATATGATTATATCCGTCCTTTTCACTAGTTCGCATGAAATGATCTCCATCTTTAAGGAAATGAAGGTTGTCATCAATCTCAACATACGCTTCATCCTTTTCTTCATATACAACTGAAGCATTCATATTCTTGTCGTCAACATCTACCCAGTGGTATTTTAGATGATTTTGGTGACGGTTTAATGTTAAGGCCATGACCTTATTTTCATTACTAGAATATTTGATCCGTGGAATATATTCATACGCTCCTAAGTCTATGCTTTGTGATTTAGCATTTTTAATCTTTACTACATTTAAACAAACTTTAGAATTGGCTTCACCAGCTTTAGGATACTTAAATGTATAATCATTTGGATAAAGGTTATAATAATACATCATTGTGAATTCTTTTACATCAGATTCATCAAATTTTAAATATGCGATGTATTCGCTATTTGGAGACCATTCATATGCTTTTGTATAAGCGAATTCCTCCTCATATACCCAATCCGTTGTACCGTTAATGACTTTGTTTTCTGCACCATCAGTTGTGATAGCTTTAACTTTTCCAGATTCAAGGTTTTTGACGTAAAGATTGTTTTCATGAATGTATGCTACCTTTTTACCATCTGGTGAATAACTGGCTAAAGTTTGTGGAACATGATTAGGATCTAAAGGTTGAAGTTCTTTCTTGTCTAAGTCATAAAGAAAATATTCGGCAAAATAACTTCTTCTGTATCTTTTGGTTCTCTTTGTTGTAAGTAAAATTTTAGACTCATCATCGTTGAATTCGTAGCTGTCAGGGTTTAGCTGTTTGCCATTATAAACAAGATCTTTTCCGTTGAGAAGATTTTCTCCTTTGGAGGTGATTTCTTCGAAAGAATACTTTACAATGGATCTGTAACCATCTATTTTTGTAAATCGTGTAAAATGGTTTCCATCTTTCATTGATCTAAATCCATCAACTCCACTGCCGAAAAACTCATAATTTTTCCAAATTTTTTCAACAGTTAAATTTTTATCTTCCTGTGATTCTTGCAGAAAAGCATTAAATGTGTAAAACACTGTAAGTGTTAATAATAGCAACGATTTCATCATGATACTTTTTTTATTTTGAACGAATATAGCAGTATTTTCGTATCTACTTATGTCTCAAAAATAACCTTTACTTAGCAATTGTTAATAATTCAGTAATATTAAGTCGATTGAAATGGCTTAATTTTGTCGTGAAAATCTTTTTGTGTTCTCCTTGAAGAGACTAAGTTGAATTGTCTGCTGAAACCATGGAAAGATATAAAAGCAAAAAAATGATGAAAAGATAAGTTGGTTCATATAGATTTTTTCAAATCTGCAACGTATCCCATTTTTTGTTCTTTCACCCGTAAATAATTATAACAACAAATACAATGAAACAATTTTTACTTTCGGTAGGTCTATTGTTCAGTGCAGCAGTTAGCGCACAAGACTGCCAAGACCTTTTTATCTCAGAATATGTTGAAGGTTGGTCAAACAACAAGGCATTAGAGATTTATAATCCAACAGATCAAGCGATCGATTTGAGTGCTTACATGGTCGTGC
>CBFHXS010000104.1:0-8294 GCA_965659845.1 Brumimicrobium sp. | reverse complement strand
TAAATCTTCTTGAGATTGTTTACCATGTTTTCGAAGCGCTGTGTTAAATGCATCCATCGATTGGACCAAAGATTCCAGGTTTTCATTTCCAACATCCAGATTAGCTAAATCTTCATCTGCAACGGATCCAATATCATTCAACTCAATAAGAACGGAGTTTACTCTTTCGACCAATTCATTTAACGCTTCGTCTTTTACAGTAATAGACTTTCTCAATAGACCAAGCTTTTCAGTGACCCCCCCATCGCCATTAATAATTTCAGCGATCATTTGGTAACCTTGCTGAATTTCTTCGAATTCTTCAGACCTATTAATTTCTTGTTCTATACTCTCATAATTCTTATCCTCAAGCTGAAGCGCATTTAATTCTTCCAATTGAAATGCATTAAACTCTTGATTTAATTGACTTTTCGCTTTTTTCTCGAGGAACTCAGAAAGCTCTTGTTTCAGCTTTTTCCAATTTTTATATTCTTTTTTGAAAGTATTAATATCGTTTGTTATTCCTCCTACTATATCAAGAATATTCCGTTGAAAATTGCCATCTTTTAATTCTAAGGTGTGATGCTGAGAGTGGATGTAAACGAGTTCTTCTGCAACCTGTTTTAAAACAGTCAACTGAACAGGTGTATCATTTATAAAAGCTCGAGATTTTCCGCTAGATCTTATTTCACGCCGAATTATTGTTTCTTGATCATAATCTAAGTCAAATGAATCCATAGTGGATTCAAGCTTCCCTTTTGGCAACCTAAATTGTGCTTCTACTACCGTTTTTTCTGAATCGTCACGTATAACAGAATAATCTGCTCTTTCTCCTAAAATAAGTCTGAGGGCACCTAGAAGAATTGATTTTCCAGATCCCGTTTCACCAGTAATGACAGTAAAACCGTTCTCTAAATTGATCGTAGCGTTTTCGATCAATGCAAAATTCTTAACGGTCAGCTTCTGTAACATCTATTCTAGAATTTCCTGATATTTCGAAGAGTTGGCAGGATCTAATCTTTTGAGTAGTCCTACAACATCATTTTTCTGTCTTGTTTGTGCCTCTCTGTAAACATTCTTTAATTCTTGAAGTTTTGCTTGAAGAATATTTAACACATTCACAGATCCAGGTCTAGCACTATTTACTGACTGAAGCTTTTGTAAGGATTTAAAAATATTTTCTCTTGCTTTCTCTTGATCATCATACATTTTATCCAAACCATCTCTGTGGTATTCGTATAGACATGTGCGCAATGGCGAAAATAATTCTTGCAATTGATTCTCAATTAACCAATATCTGTTTCTTCTGCCTTTTTCGCTTGCTCTCCATCCAGCCCCACCTCCACTTTGAGAAAGCGTTACAATGTTCTGAGCTTTGGCAAAATATGGATCACCTCCATTTTTAGCGTATGTATCAGCATCCAAACCGAGAATATAATAGGCATAGAAAGCTAATACTGAAGTAAGATTATCTACGAATTGATTCTCTGTAAACTGAAGCCTTGCATTTCTTCTAAAACTGAAATTAACATCCTCATCCAAAAAATTAAAAACAGTTGTATTATAGGTCGTATTGTATACAGGTCTTGTCGATTGAACTTGCATTGTAGCTTGATAGTTTCCTGTACTTGGAATAGCTGTAATTGAAATCAACATTATACAATTTACGCGCTCTTCAACCTCAAACTCATCTTTAGTCCATGCCGTATTATTCATGAGCTCAAAAACCGTTTGCTGAAGTTGTGTAAAAATCTCCTTTTCTGTAGTTGTTACATCCAATGCAGGATTTGACTGCACAGTGACCTGACAATTCAACTCTTGAGCAACAATGGAGAAGCTTAAAGAAACAAAATAGGCAATGATTATAATTATTCTCATTTAATGTGTTGACTTAAATACGTTAAAATATTCGAAGCGGCTTCTCTTTTAGATGATAACTCAAATTTAGTCGAATTATTGTTTTTATCCAACAGGGTGATCTTATTTGTATCGTGACCAAATCCAGCACCTTGATCTTCAAGAGTATTCACTACGATCAAGTCTAAATTCTTACGCTCCAGCTTGCCTTTGGCATTTTCCATAGCATTTTGAGTCTCTAAGGCAAAACCAATCAACCATTGGTCATCGCGTTTATTCCGACCTGTATTCATTAATATATCCGGGTTCTTGACTAATTCAATGGACATACTATCACTAGATTTCTTGATCTTATGATCTGCTTGTGATAACGGTTTATAATCTGAGACAGCCGCCGAAAAAACACCCCCAGAGCATGATTCAAAATTCTTTTGAACTGCTTCAAGCATTTGATCTGCAGTTCTAACATCAATTCTTGTCAATTGCTCGTGATTCAAACTACAATGCGTTGGTCCAGTAACCAATATAACCTCTGCCCCTCTTTCTAATGCCTCTTCTGCAATATTGAAACCCATTTTACCAGAACTATGATTCCCAATAAAACGAACAGGATCTATACCTTCATATGTTGGTCCTGCTGTAATTAGAATTCGCTGACCTTTTAACGATTCTCTCTTTGTAAAAAAAGCTTCAATATTCTCCGCGATCACTTCCGGTTCAGCCATTCTGCCTTGCCCTTCTAATCCACTAGCAAGAAAACCGGATTCCGCAGGAATCACTTTAACTCCATGACCTTTGATTATTTCAAGGTTGTCAACGGTAGTTAAGTGCGCATACATATCCAAATCCATAGCCGGTGCGACTATAACAGGACATTTAGCAGAGAGATAGGAAGCCATTAATAGATTATCACACAGACCTGTAGCCATTTTAGCCAACGTATTCGCAGTAAGTGGTGCAATTACCATTAGATCACCCCAAGCTCCAAGCTCAACATGATTCGTCCACACCCCGTTTTCGTTATTCCAGAAAACCTGATAAGCGGGATTTTCAGACAGTGTTGCAACAGTAAGTGGAGATATAAAATCAGAAGAGGCAGGAGTTAAAATACATTTAACTTCTGCCCCATTCTTTTTAAGTATTCTAATCAGTGTTGCTACTTTATAAGCAGCAATACCTCCAGTTATACCAAGCACAATGCGCTTTCCCTTTAACATGAGTAAGGTGTTACTCTTCTAGACTACGCTGATAAATTTTATCATGAATCAATTCGTCCAAAGACATAGCAACAGGCTTTGGCAAACGCTCATAGAATCGAGAAATTTCAATTTGCTCTCTATTTTCAAAGATTTCTTCTAGGTTATCTGTAGAAGAAGCAAATTCCTGAAGCTTTTGTGTAAGCTCTTCTTTCAATTCTACATTAATTTGATTCGAACGCTTGGACAACATTACGATAGATTCGTAAATGTTTTTTGTACCTTTTTCAAGATCCACTGTATCTCTTGTTATCGTTGTACGTTCTGCTTTACTGTTTTTAAAGCTCATATGATCAATAATTAAATATTCAGTAATTTTTCTTCAGCTTTTTCCTTTATATCCAAGGCTTTTTCAAGCAGAGAAGACTCTGGAAATTGCTTTGCAAAGTTATCATATCTTTTTAATGTTTCCTTAAGATATGTTACTTTTTTCTGAGTAGACTCTGTTCTTGACTTCTCATAAGTATTTAAAATCTCGTTATAAGCATATCTTTCAGCTACATTATTTAATTCTACATCTATACTTTCAATATACTTTTTCGATTTACGCTTCATCTCACCTTCCAAGTAAAGATCACTATAACGTGCATAAATCTCTGACGCATCTTCAAGACGTTTTTTCTTCTTGGAAAAAATACTTTTTAAACCCAAGAAGTATGCGTTCTCAAACTCTAAGAAAGCAACTTCTGTTTTATACATGCTCTGTGGATACTCTTCCAAGAAAGATTTAGCGGCAAAAACAGCTGCACGATAATTTTCCATTCGAGCATATAGGGCTACAGCTTCATATCGTTTAGTTTCTAACTTCTCTCTTAATCTATCCATTGTTCTATTGCATGAATCGACAAGCGAGCTGTTTGGATAGCGCTGCACAAACATTTGGAGGTCGTTCAATGCAAGCTCCGTCTCCTCTTGGTCTAGTGATGGCTGAGGACTATTCTTAACGGAACAAATTGCTGTCATGAACAAGCACTCTTCTACTTTATCACTATTCGGATAGCGCTGAGTAAACTGATTAAAATAATAACCAGCCATATAATAATCTTCAATCGCAAAATAACTTTTTGCTAATCTATAATATGCTTTTCTACCTTGCTCAGTATTAGGGAAACGTTGATAAATCTGCTCATAAAGCGTCAAAGACTTCATGTAAGAGCCTTTATCAAACATTCTATCCGCTTCTATAACTTTCATTTCATAATCGTCACCTTTGACAATTTTTTGGTAGTCACTGCATCCTACGAAAGCTATGGAAAGAATAGTTAATACTATTATTAATCTCATTTTTATCATCACAACAAAAGTACAATTTTTACTTGTTCACGAATAACATTTAGCATAGTTTAAGAATATTATCCTTTTTCAAGAGCTAAACGTTTGTAAATATTACTCCTATTTTTGCATTATGGATTTTAAGCTTGTTTCCTCTTTTGAACCCACTGGTGATCAACCTGAAGCTATCAAGCAACTAGTAGAAGGGATCAATTCCGATGCAGAGTATCAAACTTTGCTTGGAGTTACAGGAAGTGGTAAAACGTTCACCGTTGCCAATGTTATTAAGGAAGTTGATAAACCAACGTTAATTCTATCGCACAACAAAACTTTAGCAGCCCAACTTTACAATGAATTCAAACAGTTCTTCCCTGAAAATTCAGTAGAGTACTTTGTTTCTTATTATGATTACTATCAGCCAGAAGCCTATCTCCCTGTCACAGACACATTTATTGAGAAAGATCTTGCAATCAATGATGAAATAGAGAAACTGCGACTTTCAGCCACCTCTGCCCTTCTTTCTGGACGAAGAGACGTCATTGTCATCTCCTCAGTTTCATGCATTTATGGTATTGGTAATCCAAATGAATTTGAAAAAAGTATCATCCCAGTTGAAGTTGGACAAGTGATTAGTAGAAATAAGTTTCTATTCAGACTGGTAGAGAATTTGTACTCTCGTGCCGGTGACGAATTCAAAAGAGGAACATTTAGAGTGAAAGGAGATACTGTTGATATCTACCTTGCTTATGCAGATTATGCATTGAGAATTGAATTTTGGGATGATGATATAGAGCGAATCTGCTCAATAGATCCAGAAAGCAATGAGGTTTTAGAGGACTTCAAAGCGATCGATATATATCCAGCTAATATTTTCGTCAGTTCACCAGAAACAACACAGCAAGCCATCGAAATGATACAAGATGACATGGTTGTTCAAGTTGAAGCTTTTAAAAATGAAGGAAAAGTATTTGAAGCGAACCGACTAAAGGAACGAACCGAGTATGACCTTGAAATGATTAGAGAACTTGGTTATTGTCAAGGGATTGAGAATTACTCTCGCTATTTTGATAAACGAGCACCAGGAACTAGACCTTTCTGTTTACTGGATTATTTCCCAAACGACTTCATGATGGTTATTGATGAGAGTCACGTTACACTCCCACAAATAAGGGCAATGTATGGGGGAGATAGAGCAAGAAAACTAAACCTAGTAGACTATGGCTTTAGACTTCAGGCTGCAATGGATAATCGTCCTTTAAAATTTGAAGAATTTCAAACTTTATTGAATCAAACAATTTTTGTTAGTGCTACACCCGCTGATTTCGAAATTGAAGCTTCTGATGGTGTTGTCGTGGAACAAGTTATTCGCCCTACTGGGCTTTTAGATCCTTTGATAGATGTTAGACCGAGTAAAAATCAAATTGATGATCTTATCGAAGAAATTCAAACTCGAATTGACAAAAAAGAACGTACGTTAGTAACTACTTTGACAAAAAGAATGGCTGAAGAACTTCAGAAATATCTGGACAGAATGGGGATTTTATGTCGTTATATCCATAGTGAAATTGATACTTTAGAGCGCGTCGAAATATTACAACAACTAAGAGCTGGTGTATTTGATGTCTTGATTGGTGTTAACCTTTTGAGAGAAGGCCTTGACCTTCCTGAAGTAAGTTTAGTGGCCATTCTAGATGCGGATAAAGAAGGTTTTTTACGAAATGAAAAATCGCTTGTACAAACCGTTGGACGAGCAGCACGTAATGTTGATGGGCGAGTAATCATGTATGCGGATAAAATGACTAAGTCTATGGAACGCACAATTGATGAAACCAATAGACGACGTGAAATACAAAAAGCGTACAACGAAGAACACGGAATCACTCCGACTGCATTGAATAAATCGAATGAAAGTGCATTCATTTATAGATCAGCCGAAGATGAGGATGTAGAAACTACTCAGCTCGCTGCAGACCCTGTAATTTCTAATATGTCTGAAGAGCAGCTTCAGAAAAGCATCAAGAAGACAGAAAAAGATATGAAAAAGGCAGCTAAAGAACTCGACTTCATTGAAGCTGCGCGTCTGCGTGATGAGATGTATCGTTTGCAAAAGTTAGCAGAGTAAGCGCAATAAAAAAAGCCTCCCAAAATTGAGAGGCTTTTTTAAAGATGTAATTCTAGCGTTCATAGTTCAAAATAGAAAGGTAACTATCCACATATATTTGACATCGACGGCTTTAAAACAGAGTATAAGTTATAATCAGAAAAATCCACTACATTTGTAATAATTACTGGCAATGAAGTCTGCCCTGAACCGTCCATTATGAGACTGATGACTTCTACGGAACTGAAATGACTAAATTTCAACGTGCGTAAGTATTTGTACAAAATAAGTCTCTGGTTTATCATTGTTGTACTCGTAGCTTTATCTACCGGGATTATTTCAGCATTTTTTCTTAAAGCATTATCATTTGTTACCGAAACAAGAGAAGCAAGTTCAAGATGGATTTATTTCTTACCTATCGGAGGATTAATCATAGGGTTATGTTACCATTATCTTTCTAAAGGGGTTGAAGGCGGAAACAACCTTCTTATTACTGAAATGGATAAACCACGTCACTATATTCATTGGAAAATCATACCGCTTGTTCTGTTTGCAACAGTCGCAACACATTTATTTGGAGGGTCTGCGGGTCGAGAAGGAACAGCCGTTCAAATGGGAGGAGCAATAGGTGACCAAATTCAAAAACTATTCAAGTGGACTCGATTGAAACGGAAAACACTATTAAGAATGGGTGTTGCTGGAGGATTTGCCGGAGTTTTTGGAACACCAATAGCCGGAGTGATATTCGCCTTAGAATTCGCCAGAGACAGAAAATTTTCACTTGTTTCAATACTACTTTCATCGCTCGTCGCTTTTGGTAGCCACTACACATGTCATTTGATTGGAATTGGTCATACCCACTATTCTGTTACAGAACTACCTGATTTTGGGATGACAAACATCGTTTTGATACTTCTCATCGGAGTACTATTTGGAATTACAGCTTGGTCATTCAGCATTACCAAAATCGGTTTTCAACGCTTTTTCAAACTTATTCGCATCCCCTATTTAAGACCTTTTTTCGGGGGGCTGATTTTACTAGGTCTCTTTCTGATCTTTGATATAGATAAATTTCTTGGTTTAGGAATCCCGTCGATTGTAGACGCTTTTAATACTATTACACATCCAGGGGATGTTTGGATTAAACTGTTATTAACAGCCTTAACACTCGGAGCTGGATTCAAAGGAGGTGAGGCCACCCCTCTCTTTTTCATGGGTGCTGCACTAGGAAGTACTCTGGCACTTTGGATTCCATTACCCCTGAGCTTTTTGGCAGGAGCAGGTTTTGTAGCTGTTTTTGGTGCTGCAACGAATACTCCAATTGCCAGCAGTTTTATGGCTGCAGAACTTTTTGGCTATGAAGGTCTACCCCTATTCTTAATTATCTGTATTATGGCCTACTATATTTCTGGAAAGACCACTGTCTATTCTACACAACAGCCACTACTAAGGAAATTTAGTATTCGAGAGAAAACCTCTAAAAGACTAAAATTTAAGAGATAGTCTAGCTTTGTAACTTATTTAGCTTTGTGACCCATTCCTTTGCTGTTTTATCAACTTTTTCTTGGATCTGCTTATAATCTTTTTTTGAAGTTGCTTTCTTAATATCAGACATAATATCTTCTTGGAAATCTGCAGCTTCATCTATGAAATCATCAGTCTTTTTGGTCTTTGAATCATCAAATAACTGCAAGCTATAACATTCTTCAACAACATCATAAATCATGTTATTAATGTCTCTTTTAAGTTCTCTTACGTTTGCCATACTCGTTTCTTTTTTTCTAAAAATACTTATAATTTCATAATATATCCATACTTAGAATTAATAT
>CBFHXS010000103.1:0-8771 GCA_965659845.1 Brumimicrobium sp. | reverse complement strand
TAAAGAAAGTAAAGAATCGAAAATACTTCAACGTATAGGTCAGCAGAAGCAATCACTTGAAACCATTATTGAACTTCTTCAAAAATTCAACAATGAAGGTCAGAACGACACTTACATTTCACATTTCGAATCACTGAATGAGTTATTCAAAGAAATAAAAGTAACGTATGAATTTGTTGAGCCTACAACAAATGAAGAATCTAAGGTTACTACAATCAGCAGCGAGATGAAGATTGAGATTTCCGAAGAATTAGCAGAGAAGATAATTGCTAAAGTTAGTGAGATTAGAACATCTGTGACAAACACAACGGAAGGATAGATATTAAAAGAATTAGATTGAGAAAACAAGCATTAAAGCATAAAGCAATGAAAAAGATATTTTTATTAGGATTGATATTTACTGTATTGAGCGCTTACAGCGTGAAAGCACAGGATTGTGATTCAATTTATCGAATAGTAGAAAGTTACTTAGTTAAAAATGATGAAGGACGAATCTTCGTTTCAGATGGTCAAGTCTACACTGCTTTTCTCGACAATGAAAAAGCCGAGTTTAGCACTACCTTATATGGAGGTTCTGTATACCGTATAGCTGCCTCAGCAGGTACAGAAGATGACTATGCTATTTTCACGATTCTTGATATGGAAGACAATGTTCTTTTCACCAACAAAGACCATCTTAACAGCCCATATTGGGATTTCAAAGTTGACAATACTATTCCAGTGAAAGTTCAAACTGAATTGGATACCAACAAGAAAATTACAGGTTGTGTTGTCATGATGATCGGATTCCTAAAGTAAATGCTTAATCTAGTCACATGAGTGAACGAATACTAAGGGCCTTGATGCAGCTTTTCGCTATTATTGCGAGAGTTGATGAATTGCCCGAAGATTCGTTAGAAGAAACCATTACGAGTTCGAAAGGACGAAAAATCGTAAAGTTATTTCTTAGTCAAGAACTGAATGCGGAGTTAGTAAAGCAATATCTTTCCGTATTTGACAAGTATCTTCAGAGCCACCATGGAATTAAGAAGAAGAAAGACGGCCGCAAGAAACGTACTTCGGTAAACTCTGTTAAAATCTTACGAATATGTTCTGAGATTAATAAAGAACTAACACAGCGGCAAAAGTTCATTGTGCTAATTCGTATTATTGAATTCATCCAGGCGAATGATCAGATAAGTGAGCAAGAACTTGAGTTCGTTAATACTGTAGGCGATGCATTCAACGTAAATAAAGAAGAATATAATACTATTTATGAATTTGTAAAAGCATCGCCTGATTCACTTCTGGACGTTACAAACGTCATGTACTTGAATGCAATCCATTCTGAACGTTGGAAGGAAGCTAAACAAATGAAAGTCGACGGTTTAGATGGAACCATAGGTATACTAAGAATAGAGAGTATTAATCTATTCTTCTTTAGATATTTGGGTGAGGATCAAGTTAATTTAAATGGCCAGGTTGTTCCAAATGATCGACAGCACATTTTCACCCCTGGATCAACCATTCGTACTCCTAAGATCAATCCTATTTATTATTCGGATGTTATCTCTCAATTCTTGAGTGATGATTCGAGCGAGAATCTTCAATTCAAATGTGATGAAGTTGAATTTAGATTTCCTAATGGAGCGCTAGGACTTCACAAAATAGATTTCGCAGAAAATAATGGGGGTCTTATAGGAATAATGGGGGGTTCAGGTGCGGGTAAATCAACCTTACTTAATGTTCTTAATGGGAATTATACTCCATCCGACGGTAAAGTAACTATAAATGGAATAGACATACATCATGACAAGTATGAAATTGAAGGTGTTATTGGATTCATATCGCAAGATGATTTATTAATTGAAGAGCTCACAGTATTCGAAAACTTGTTCTATAACGCACAACTTTGTTTCAAGAACATGAGTAAAAATCAAATTACTCGTCGCGTTATAAAAATATTGCAAGCGATTGGACTTTATGATAGTAAAGATCTAAAAGTGGGTAACCCTCTTGAAAAAACTATATCCGGTGGTCAGCGAAAAAGACTGAATATTGCGCTTGAGCTAATTAGAGAGCCAAGCGTTCTTTTTGTAGATGAACCAACATCAGGACTTAGCTCTAGAGACTCTGAGAATATAATGGATCTTTTGAAGGAACTCGCTTTAAAAGGGAAGTTGGTATTTGTAGTAATACACCAACCTTCCTCTGAGATCTTCAAAATGTTTGATCGTCTGTTATTATTGGATCAAGGTGGATATCCTATCTTTTACGGTAATCCCATCGATAGTGTTGTCTATTTCAAAACGGAAATAGACCACGCGAATTGTGAAGAGCGCGAATGTCCGGTTTGTGGCAATGTAAATCCTGAGCAGATCTTCAACATCATCGAAGCTAAGGTTGTTGATGAATTTGGTAACCAAACTTCTAAACGAAAAATATCTCCAAAGGAATGGAATAGACGTTTCATAGAGGCAAAACCAGATGATGATACAGAAACGGTGAATGAAAAACCAAATGTATTGCATCAGATTCCAGGAAAATGGAAACAATTCAAAGTTTATTTTCTCAGAGATGTTCTATCAAAGCTTACGAATAAACAATACATTCTGATTAATACAGTCGAAGCTCCACTGCTTGCTTTGATTCTTGGTTTTTTCGTAAAGTTCTTTGGTCAAACTCGAAACGGTATTGAATATACATTTGAAAATAGTGAAAACTTACCTCAATTTCTATTCATCTCAGTTGTGGTCGCTTTATTCCTTGGTCTCACTGTGGCGGCCGAAGAGATAATTAAAGATCAGAAAATATTAAAAAGAGAATCCTTTTTGAATTTATCAAAAGGAAGTTATTTGTTTTCGAAGATTTCTATAATGTTCATTATTTCCTCTTTTCAGACATTGCTATTTGTTCTGGTCGGGAATTTCATTCTAGAAGTTCGAGGTATGTGGTTTGAATACTGGCTTATCCTCTTCTCTACATCATGTTTTGCTAATTTGTTAGGGCTGAATATTTCCTCAACATTCAATTCTGCGAAAGTCATATACATACTCATTCCTATTATGATTATCCCTCAATTACTCTTTAGCGGAGTTATTGTGAAATTTGACAAGTTACACCCAATATTTGCGAAGGAAAATAGTGTACCTTGGATAGGTAATGTGATGGCTTCTCGCTGGGCTTATGAGGCACTTGCTGTCGCTCAATACAAGCGCAATGCATTCGAAGCTCCTTTCTACTCAATCAATCAACAAGAAAGTGAAGCATCTTGGAAACGAGACTACTGGTTGCCTGAGTTGAAAAATCAACAAAACATCATCAATAACTACCATGATGACTCATCGAAGATCGAAATAGTTGATAATGCTAGAAATATTTTAGCGAATGAAGTTGAAAAGGAAGAGCGTTTGTATGATGCTTCTTTAAACTTTGTTTGCGAAGGATGTGTAGATGCTCTCAGATCTAAAGATTGGAGCCCAGAAAATCAGAAGACGTTAGATAGCTACCTAAAAATTTTAAAAAAGATCTACAAAAATGAAGTAAATGAGGCTATTGACAAAAACAATGCGCTTCAGCGTGAAATGGGAGTTGACATTTATAAAACCCTAAAGAACAATTATTACAATGATGCCTTAAGCGATTTTGCGACGAACCGAAATGATTTGGATAAAATAATTCAATTCAACGGAAAATTGATCCAAAAAGCAGATCCAATTTATAAAATCCCGAGAGGAAGATCATTTTTAGAAGCTCATTTTTACAGTCCTGGAAAGAATCTATTTGGTCAGTATATACCTACCTTTTTGGCTAATGTTCTCATGTTATGGTTTATGACCCTCATTTTAGGAGTAACACTCTACTTAGATTTCTTCCGAAAGATCATTGAAGGTACTGAAAAGCTTATAAGTCGATTTAAAAAATAACAAGCATTTAACCTTAAAGATGCTTTCTTCGTTTTTCATTTGCACTCAAAACAGTATTTTTGGAGCATGAAAGTAACTGGATTAATTCCTAAACATATTTTACAGCTATTAGCGCGTTTAGGTATTGTTTTGATATTACTTTCTATTACAAGAATCATTTTCTTTACGGCGAATAGTGGAAACTTCAGTCACGCGACGTTTACCGATTTCATTGCTGGTATATGGATTGACTGCATCTCAATTGGCATTTGGTTCATACCATTTTACGGTCTATCATTGCTACCTATCCCCTATATTCGACATACATTCTTCAAAGTACTATTGAAGTTCATCTATATCTTCACTTCACTAATAATGATTGGTCTAAACCTTTTGGATGTAGAGTATTTTAAATACACAGCCAAACGAAGTACTTCAGACCTATTCACTATCGTTACAGCAGGTAATGACATCAATCAGTTGCTTGGTGCATTTCTTATAGATTTTTGGTGGTTGTTAGTCTTGTTTATTCTTTTTCTAATTGCATTAATTTGGCTATACAATAAAACAAATCGTATTACAGATAATGATGTTAAATTTAATTTTGGTTACCGCCTTATTCATTTTATAATTTTTGGGGCGTTATTATTCATTATGGGTAGAGGAGGCTTAGGATATAGACCTGCAGATATGCTTACTGCGTCTCAACTCACCAGACCTGAAAATACTGCACTTGTATTAAATACTCCTTTGTCAATGATCAAGACTATCGGAAAGCAATCATTGGTTGAAAAAAAGTATTTTGAAGATGAGAGCAGTGAATATATTTATTCACCTATTCACAAGGGCACAAAGCAACACAAGCTTTCTGAAGATTTAAATGTTGTGGTTGTTATTCTTGAGAGTTTTGGAAACGAATGGTTAGGAAAAAAAACTGGACAAAACTTCACGCCTTTCTTAGATTCCCTGTTAGATAAATCCCTCTATTTCACAAATGCCTGGGCGAATGGCAAGAAATCAATTGAAGCTGTACCAGCAATCTTTGCAAGTATCCCCAGCCTGCTTGACAACCCATATATTTCATCTAACTACGGAACGAATGCCATCAAGGCATTACCACAACTATTAAAGGAAAAAGGCTATGAAACCGCCTTCTATCATGGTGCTACAAATGGCTCTATGAAGTTCGATATGTTCTCTGCACATGCAGGGTTTGATAACTACTTTGGAAGGAATGAATATAATAATGAAGAGCATACGGACGCTACATGGGGAGTACTTGACGAATACTTTATGCCTTGGACTGCACAATCAATAACAAAGGAACTAAATGAGCCCTTCATGGCTGGATTATTTACACTTTCTTCTCACCATCCTTATTTTATTCCTGAAGAGCACAGAGATAAATTACCAGATGGGCCTCACCCAATGGCTAAGTCCACAGCATATGGAGATATGAGCTTGGAACTTTTCTTCGAAGAAGCCAAACAACAGCCTTGGTATGAGAATACAGTGTTCATAATATGTGCAGATCATACTCCAGCTGGAACTACCTCTAAATTTCAGCAGAGAATTGGAATGTATCAAATACCTATTGCCATTTTTGACCCAAAAGGAAAAGTTGTACCAAAAGAAGAAAATCAAATATTCAACCAAATAGATATTACTCCAACCATACTTGATTTAGTTGGGTATCAAAACGATTATTATGCCTTTGGAAACTCATATTATTCTGGATTGGAGGTACCATTCTCAATCAATTACATCGGAAACACTTACCATTACGTTGAAGGAAAGTATATGCTTAACTTTGTAAATGATAAAGTTTCGGGGCTTTATAATTACGAAATTGATACTTTGATGTATGATGATTCGTCAAAATATTACCCATCTTTGGCTATCGAAATGGAAAATCGTCTGAAGGGTATAATACAAAGATACAATCATGACCTTATTTACAATACAATGAGGGTGAAATGAAAAAGAGAATAAGATTCATAATAAATCCGATTTCAGGAATTGGTGAGAAAAATATCTTGCCTGGACTGATCAAAAAACATCTTGATCACGAAATATTCGATTATGAAATTGTTTATACTGAAAGAAGAGGCCACGCCAATTCATTAGCTCAAGAAGCAGTCGATGCCAAGTTTGACGTAGTTTGTGCTGTTGGTGGAGATGGATCAGTCAATGAGGTAGGAAGTGTCCTTGCCAGTACTAGCACGGTACTAGCTATTTTACCCACAGGTTCGGGTAATGGATTAGCGAGACACTTGGGTTTGCCATTGAGGCTAAAAAAGTCAATAAAGAACATTAACAGGTTCAATCATAAAAAAATAGATACAGTTTCAATTAATGAAAAGACTTTTCTATGTGTTGCCGGATTTGGATTTGATGCTTTGGTTGCGAATAAATTTGACCAGTACCATTCCAGAGGCTTTTTAAGCTATGCCAAACTTGTACTCCAAGAGTTTAGAAACTATAAAGGCATAAGCATAACGATCAATAAATCACAGAAATTTGATCAACTCTTATTCTGTAGTTTTGCAAATGCATCTGAATTTGGGAACGGCTTCAGTATCTCACCAGAATCTAAAATAGACGATGGTAAATTCGAAATAGTTTGTATCGAGCTGCCACGTTTTTTTGGGTTTATCGTATTACTTATTAGATCATTCTTTGGAACAATTCACAAGTCTTCGAAGTATCATATTTTCAAGGTAAATCAAGCTTCTGTAGCTGTGTCCAACAACATGGCACATATTGATGGAGAACCATTGATTATCAATAATGCTCAAGTTGATTTAACTTGTAACCCCTCGCAACTCAAAATAATTATCTGATGAACTACATTGAACCTAAGCTAGAGATAGCACTTAAATATCTCGACCAACTGCATCCCGAAACTAAACCTTCATGGGGATCTTTATCGGCTCAAGAGATGGTTGAGCATTTGACAGATACGCTTCGGATTGCGAATGGAAAATCTCATTTCCCTTTGGTAACACCTGAGAAACACCAGGAGAAGTCTATAGAATTCTTAATGTCAAACAGTCCAATTCAAAAAGACCTACAAGCAAGCTTTGCTCCAGAAGAAAGAACACTTAGAAACGAAAATATTTCTGATGCCATCGATGAGTTTACAGAAGAGTGGATTTCATTTGAAGAACATTACGAAGACAACACAAAAAGAGAACTTCACCCATACTTTGGGAAATTGAATTTCGAAGAATGGCAACAACTGAATAAAAAGCACCTGTCTCATCACTTCTTACAGTTTGGGTTAATCGAATAGTGTTATGAATGTCAACATCGAACCATCCTGGAAAAAAGTATTGTCAGATGAGTTTGACAAAGATTATTTTAAGAACTTGACCTCTTTTGTGAAAGAAGAGTACAGCTCTAATACTTGTTACCCTCCAGGTAATCTTATTTTCTCCGCGTTCGACCACTCTACTTTCGACAAAACTAAAGTTGTTATCATTGGCCAAGATCCCTATCACGGACCAAATCAGGCGAACGGACTTTGTTTCTCAGTGAAAGAAGGCATTCCTTTCCCTCCTTCCTTAATTAACATATTCAAAGAGATCAATGAAGACTTAGGCAAACCTGTACCTACTTCAGGTGACCTTTCGAGATGGGCAGATCAAGGTGTACTATTACTCAATGCTACACTCACCGTTCGCGCACATGAAGCTGGCTCGCATCAGGGAAAAGGTTGGGAACAGTTTACGGATAAAGTCATTAAAACCCTATCTGACGAAAAAGAAGACCTTATATTCCTTTTATGGGGTGGTTTTGCCAAAAAGAAAGTGAAGCTCATCGATACAAAAAAGCACCATGTGCTCACTACTGGACATCCTTCTCCATTGAGCGCAAATAGAGGGTATTGGTTCGGAAACAAACATTTCAGTCAAGCCAATGCAATTATAGAAACAAAAGGACTACAGCCTATTAAATGGTAACAGTCTAGATATCTCCATTTTCCAATAAGCTATAATATCCTTCATCAGTAAGTATGACATGATCCAACACTTTCAGTTCAATCATCTTTCCAAATTCATACAGTTGTTTGGTTAAACGAATGTCTGATTCCGATGGTCTCAATGTACCTGAAGGATGATTATGGCACAAAATACAGGCTGACGCTTTCATATCGAGTAACTCTTTAAAAATAAGCTTTCCATCCGCAACAGTGCCGCTTCTACCCCCTTTGGAAACAAGCTTATGCGTTATTACATGATTGGCTCTTGTAAGCCCAATCACTCGAAATTCCTCGTGTTGCAGGTCTGCAAAATAAGGCCTGAGCAACTTGTAAACGTCATTACTTTGAGAGATCTTAACCTTCTTCTTTGGTTTCTCTTTTGACCTTCTTCTACCCAACTCCATAGCTGCCATTAACGTTATTGCTTTTGCTTCTCCTACTCCATTGAAACGCATGAGTTCAGACTGTGAATACTTTCCCAGTGAATAGAGACTATTTTGAGCACTTCCTAGTATTTCCTGTCCAACGTCAACAGCCGTTTTAGATCTCGTCCCCGATCCCAATAAGATGGCTATTAACTCAGCATCGCTTAATGCAGCTCTGCCCTTCTCTTGCATTTTTTCTCTTGGTCGATCATCTTCTGCCCACGATTTAATCGTTGATTGTGATTTATACATGTGGTTAAAACTTAGGTTTCCATTTAAGTTAGCGAAAAATAGCTCGTTAAACAATGAAGTAAGCGTGACATTTTAAGTGAAAATTCTAAAATTGTTGTTTTTACGCCATATTTTTATTTAATATTGTAGCATCACTATGATAAAAACAAATAATACAAACTGGTGGTGGCTTTCTGCACAATGGTGTGAGCAAAGCTGGTAATTGTATTATAATCTATACTTTAT
>CBFHXS010000102.1:0-8780 GCA_965659845.1 Brumimicrobium sp. | reverse complement strand
CAAACTGCTGGAGGTACTATAGCGACTCCGTCTGTGACAGTAACTCCTTCTGTACAAGTAGGGAAGTACAATAACTCTTGTGTGAACATCTGGGACGGTAATTCGCCATCTAATTTGGGCGTCTCAGATGCTGCACATCAATTTAATGCATTTTACGTTCTTGATGGAGAAACTGTAACTGGAGATTTTTCAGGGACTACAGATTGTGATGATGAAATTACTTCTTCTGTATGTTCGGGTGTTTCTAATGATCCTTTTGATGAGGCAAACCAACGTGATCTTTGGTATATTATACGTGTACCTGATGTAAACTGCACGTCGCTCACAACTTCGACTGTTGTGAATAGTATAGATTTGACATACGATGCATCGAATAGTGCAAGAGATGCGAAGATTTATATCTATTCAGACTGTGGAGATGGCGACTTGTTAGCATGCAGCCCTTCATTGGATGGTGCTGGAGAAACATGGGAGGTCGGCGGATTGACGCAAGGGGAGTACTATTTAGTCCGTGTAAAACCGAACTCAATTAATTCTGATTTTGATTATTCTTTTGAGCTGACCGTTAACAATGGAGCTGTAAGACCATGTAATAATGAAGGTGTTGATGCACAAGGATTAACTGTGGAAAGTTGCAATGACTATAATAATCTTGATGTTTACTCCATGAGAGGAGCAGATCCATCACCAGGAACAAGTGTTCCAGAGAATGATGTTTGGTTTTCATTTATAGCGCCAAATCCAGCTAATGGGGGAGGATATTTTATTGCGGATAGAAGTTGGGTTACTGTATTTTTAGAAAATGTTTCAGGTACAGCTACAGGTCCTTTGTCAATGGAGCTTTACTCATCACCTAATGCATCAATAGCGAGTGCATCTACTTATTCTACAACAAGTGCTGCAGGGAGTCAAGCTTTTGGCCAATTTGGTCATCTTATTCCTGGTCAAACTTATTATTTGAGAGTATATCATAAAGAGAATGAGACGGCAACAGTCAATTATAATTTGAATGTTTATACTCCAAACGTTAATGAAACAGAATGGACATGCGGCAGAAATAATGCCGCTGTAGTCTCAGGATGTTCTGAGGGTTGCAATGATCTCAGGGAGGCATATTTTAAAATTGATCTTCCAGAAGGACTTCCATCGAATTATTATTATTTAATCGAGGTGGTTGGAGAAGATCAAATTCTTGATTTCGAATTGAGGTCTCAATTTTTAAGTGAATCATCAGCCAACGAGGGAGATTTTGATGATTTTGATTTACCGTGTTCTTCTCGTCCAGTGGAACCAGGAGTTTCAATGATAAGCGAGACACCAAATATTACAAGTCCTTTAACAGGAGAATCGTGCGATATGAATGGTGATAGTTCTGACGGTGGAAGTGGAGTACGTCGAATTTATTTTGGTTTAAATGGTCCGGCTTCAGGAATGAAAGACTACTATTATATCCGGGTCTTTATGGATCCTTCTGATCCTAACTTTGCAACTTCTACAGGACTTAACATTTGTGCAATTAATTTTAATGGACCGTATTCAACGGAAGCTCTAGCTAGTGCAGGCGGATCAACTGATATTGATTGTTCTCCTTCTTTAGATGTGGATTTGATCAGTTTTGAAGGTGTTGCTTTTGATGATTATAACGAATTATCATGGGGAACACTCTCCGAAACAAATAATAGTCATTTTATAGTTGAACATTCTGCTGATGGAAAGAATTTTGAGTCAGTTGGAATTGTAAATGGCAACGGAACAACATCAGATTTTCATTCTTATAATTTTAGGCATAAAGTATTAAGTTCGGATAATTATTACCGTTTAAGACAAGTTGATTTTGATGGGACAGAAACAATAAGTAATACTATTTATCTCCATTCGAAAACGCCAAACATCGAGATTATTCCTAACCCAATTGCATCAGGGGATGAATTTCTTATTGCGTTTCATCAGATGATCGATGAGATATATATTTATGATACACGAGGAGTATTGGTTTTGAGTAATAGTAACCTATTTGAGAATAGTCTTGAAGTTACAAAGTCATTTAAACCGGGGGTATATATTATTTCAGCAAGAATAGGAAATCAAAATTTAATGAAGAAGCTAGTTGTTAATTAATTGTGTGAAAGATGCTAGCATAAAAATGGAGATTCATTTTTGAGTCTCCATTTTTTTATACTGTGTAGGAGTTAAACCTGTGATTTTTTTAAAAGTTGTGTTAAAAGTTGATTTTGAACGAAACCCACTTTCTTTCGCTATTCCTTCAATGGAATAATTTGAATAGTCATCATCCGTAATAAGTGATTTTGCATAGTTAATGCGCTTCGCATTAATGTACTTGTTAAAATTTAAATCTTCCTGTTGATTGATAGCTTCGGATAGGTATTTTGAATTCATATTCAACTTAACTCCTAGTTCATGAATACTTAAGCTATCATTTAGAAATAGCTGCTCTTCCTCTACGACTTGTTCAATTTTGTTGAATAGTGATGTGTGCTTATCATCTCGTTGCCCTTTATCAACGAATAGACTCTCTTTCTTCTTAACTTTTTGATTGTCTTTAGTAGAGTTTAGGTAGTTCGAGATTACCTTAATCTGATAATAGCCTAGATATAGAACAAGCATGAGAATCGAGAGATTGAAAATAAGTTCTGAAATGAATGGATTAACCAGTTCAGAGAAGATCATTCCGAGGTAAAATATTGAGAAAAACAGTAATGATATTCTAGACCAATTCAAGTTAGATATATCTGGATCCGAGTAGGTCTGCCTATTATGTCGTTCTGCTAGATTCAGTTTGTAAAAATTTAAGATAATAAGTAATCCGTTATAGAGCGGGAAGATGTATTGAAGTGTTGTATTGGTGAAAATTATTCTTATGTCTCTGAATAGTAGGTTTTCGGGTCTAGAAAACAGAATTAGTTCAAGCGCAATCGAAGCAATTAAAATTATAATGGGAACAATAATTAATGCTTTATCAATTTTTAGGTTTTTCTTTAGCCAGAGCGTGTTGAATCGATAAAAAAAGAGCCCAACAGATAATGTGGCTGGCATAAATAACCAAACCAATGGCTTGGAGATAATGTACCATTCACAATTAATAGTAAGGTAAAAAAAGGTGATGAAGAACAAATTGAAAAACAAGAGTACTCCATTTCTGTTAACTAATGGTGGTAGAAGCTTTGTAGATACTAACAGTACAATAAAAATAGAACACGCTAACAAAATTGTAGCTTCCAGAATTATTGAAATGTAAAGTGTGCTTTCCACCTTACAAATGTAATTAATCCAATTTCAATAATTATGTCAATAATGCCCAATTCGATAACATTTTTTATTTGCGTTTTGCACAAGTGACTCATCTTCAATTGTAATATTCCGTTGTTTTATGCTAAGTTTAGACTCTACTTTAGTAGTATAAAATCAATTCATTATGAAAAAGGGAATATTACTTACGCTCTTATTAAGTTTCTTATTTTCTTGTTCGACGGTGCATATTGAAAAACGTCGTTTTAGAAAAGGTTTTCACGTATCGTGGAATAAGAATAAGCAAAGCAATGAAGAGAAAGGTCATGAAGATGCTGTATTCAAAAACGAAAACACCGGCAATGCTTCGGCAACAAAAACGATACAATTGCAAAGTGTTGAGAAAAAATCAATCAAGGTCAAACCTGAAAAAGTTAGATTGAAAAGTGTTAAGAAGACAACTAATATTAAAAATCGATCTAATCAGTTCAAAAGAAAACCTACCTCTAAGACCAAGATTGACTCGGGGGAAGATAGATCAACAACAAGCAGGAACAAAGAGCATCGATTGAAAGAAGATGTGAGTAAAAAAAATAAGAGTGCTCTTTACTACCTTTTCCTGCTTGGACTAGTTCCCTTGATCGCTTTTCAGAAAAAAAGTGGGTTTAAGCTCTCAAGATGGGCGTCAAAGAACAAAACGAAGGCCCAAGTGCTTGTAGGTGTAAGTACATTTCTTGCTGTTGCCTCGAGTTTTGGACTTGGGAATATATTGCAATGGCAAACTTCGAGCGCTATGCTTGTTGCCCCTGTCTCTTTAGTTGCTGCGAGTGTATTTATCAATGCAAAAAAAGTTGGAAAAGACAGTCGACTTTTTAAGAATAGGTTTTCTTATACTCTACTCAATGTGGGGACAACATTTGGATCATTTTTCGCAGGAACGAATCTCCCCGCTCTTCTAAGTTCGCCTGGATATTCAGAGGACCCTATGATTCTTCATCCAGCTGTATCAGTAATACTTATATTATTGCTTACCATATTACTTGTGATCGCCCTGTACGGAGTTGCAGTCCTAAGTTGTGCGATTGCTTGCAATGGTGCCGGTGTTTTAGCAGTTATTGTTTTATTAGGAGGTGTTTTTTTGGCTTTATTCTTAGCTTCTCTGGGGTACGTAAATACTTTTCGTCGTGAGAGTGAAAGAGGAAAGTCTTTTGCAGGTAAAGCCGCTAAAACTGCATTGATCATATTATTAATAGCAGTTTTAGCAATGTTGGTACTTGGTACTTTATGATGAAACCTGTGATAATTCCATATTTCAATGGAGCCAGTAGTTGAGTGATTGTTGTAAGTGTAAAATTTACAAATACTTGAAATCAACTAACTCTTCCGACTTCTCCCAAAGTCGTTTTGCGATATCTTCATCTTTGGATAATTCTGTATACTCGGCTTTTCCTGGATCTCCTTTCATCTCTTTATATCCTGTAGGTCCGAAATAATCACCACTTTTGGCTTCCCCTGTTGCAGCCATTAATGTTGGTTCGGCACCACGACTCGCAGATTGCGTAATTAATGGAGCTATTGTATATCTGAGCAAATAATAAACCCATTTGGGCATATGACGCATCAATGAAGTTATTGCAACACCAGGATGAGATGCAGTTGATATTGTGTTGTTATGTTCGGAATTTTTTAGTCTTCGCTCTAGTTCAAACGTAAACATTAAGCACGCTAATTTCGACTGTGAATAAGCACCTGATGCCGAATATTTATTCTCGCTTTGAAGGTCGTCAAAGTTGATTTTCCCGCTTTTGTGTGCGATAGAACTGAGGTTAACGATTCTGGAGTTTGGTGTTTTAGCCAGATGATCGAATAGCAATCCAGTTAGAAGAAAATGTCCTAAATAATTCGCTGCAAATTGTAGTTCAAACCCATCTTCTGTTTTCGTGTATGGAGGCATCATCACACCTGCGTTATTTATCAAGACGTCTAATTTGCCGAATTTTGACTTGAACTTCTCAGCAAAATCTCTAACAGAACTGAGCTTGCTGAGATCGATCTTCATCACTTCTAAATCAGCTTTCGAAACCTCTTTTAGGATGTCCTTCTTAGCACTTTCTCCTTTGGATAAATCACGGCAAGCCATGATTACCTTTGCTCCTTTACTGGCTAATTCCTTTGAAGTTTCATAACCTAGACCAGCATTTGCTCCAGTTACGATGAATATGCGACCTTCTTGTTCTGACATAAATTCTTTCTTATTTGATTCAATGGGATTTTATACCACACGATAATAACTAATATACTAGAACGAATGTGGTTAGCAAGTTTAAGTGGAGTAAATTTTTGTTTCGTATGTCGTTAAATAATTACGTCCTGAAGATTTTTATTGATTACACTTTTGGCAAAAGTACATTGGGGAACGATCTTAACATTCTTTTCTCGAGCAAACCCTACAGCATTAATCACTAAATCTTTACCAAAGCCTTCTCCTTCAAAATGGTCTTCAATCGCTGTGAGGTCAATAATGAATTTTGTTTCTCCAGCCCAGTTAAACGTCATTTCTCAAGCAAACGCATCATCTTCGTGAATTGTAAAACATCCCTTTTTCCGTTATCTTCAATCTTTATCATTACTTATTTTTAGCTCTTGAGAGCATTTTCTGTACTCTTTATTCCTTAACCAATCGGATGTTTGCTTTCTTGTTGTTAGACTCAATTTTCACCAAATAGATTCCTGCTGGTTCTTCTAGTTTTAGATTGAGTGTTTGATTGTCACTGTAAATCTTTGATTGAATCTTTCTTCCACTCAAGTCACTTATGGTTATGATTATGTTTTGATATTTCTGGCCTAAATCAACCGAAAACTTCCCTTTGGTGGGGTTAGGATAAAGCACCAATCCATCACCAAAATCGTTTTCAATGATTCCTAATCCTGTAACTGTTAAACAATCGGATGTATCGGTACAGCCATTTTCAGTAATGATTACTGCGTATTCACCGTTTTCAGAAGCAGTGAACGTCTGTTCTGTTTCTAAAGTTATAGGAGTATAACTTGGGCAGTTTACCCATTGATAACTTAGTCCAGGTTCGTTGGCAGATAACTCCTCTCCTGCTTGTGTAACCGAAGCATTTACAGCGTTTACAGTTAAGTCTAGCACTACAGTAGAATCGCAGCCGTTAATAGATTGAAAAACTTCTGTATTTGATCCAGCATTGGAGGCATCTAATGTTTGGGAGCCAAAAACTAAAGTTTCATTATTACAGATGGTCGCGTTATCAGTCACGTTATAAGTCGGGTTGATCGTAACGCTAGTAGATGTTGTTCCCTGAGTATATTGATAGTCTACTTGATAGGTGCCTTGCGCAGAATTACCGATGTCAATAACTCCTGTATTTGCGTCAATAACCAATCCCGCAGGAGCTGAAAACATACCACCGGTTTCTCCAGTTATTGCAGGTGCAGGGTCTAGATCATTATTGCAAAAAGGAGTTCCGCTATAAATTATAGTAGTCATAACAGCCTCAGTTAATCCTGCAGATACAGAAGCACTTGCTTGGTCTCCTGAAGTCCCACCGTTTCCATTAACTGCAAGACCTCTAGCATGTATTGTTACTAGACCTGTTCCTGCAGTTGGAGCTGTCCAATTAGCTGAAAAGACACCATTAACTGAAATTGAAGAATGCTCTAAGTATTGAAAACCAGCAGAAGCTGTGATTTGAGTATTGGGAGTAGAAACTGAAGTGAGGTTTCCAGCAGCGTCATTTGATGCGTCGATCGTAACACCCTGCATTCCATATCCTGCGGGCGATCCAGATCCCGCAGTAACTGTATACTCTATGGTGTATGTGTCTCCAGGTATATAACTTGTTACTTCATCTTGGTTAGCATCCAAAATATTGATCGAAATTGAAGGGCTGAAAGCGCCACCACCATGGCAATTTGCGCACGATGCGCTTGGTCCGCCGATTGGACTACCTGTTCGATCACCTAATCCCATTTGAGCAGCTCCGTTTGACCTCATTGGAGCAGGTACAAAGCACTCTACTTTTTTCATTTTTATTTTACTCGCTGAATACCCCGCGGAGAGCAGAACAAAAGCCGAAGTAACACCAAGTGCAGTAAAAAGAAGTTTAGAAATTTTTGAATGCTTGAATCCCTTCATAATGTTGTGATTTTATTAAGCAAAAGTAAGTTGTTTTTAATTATCAAATTAATTCTTTTACTAGAATCGTATAAACTTGTTGCTTAGTGAAATTGCTTTCAAAAGAAGCTTTCAATTGTAAGCAATGAACAAATAGCTAACATCAACAAACTTATAAAGTTCAAGACTTTCAGTTTGTTTTTCACTAAATAGATCACTCCAAGCACTAAAAAGAGGAACTGTGCGAGTAGAAAGGGTATTGTGAAGAGCTCTCTTAAAACCCCGATTAAAACAAAATCTATTTTGTACAAATAAACCAATCGCAGCAGAACGAAGTAGGTTACAATTGTTAAATTTACAATCGTGAGTATTTGACTGATGTTTTCTCTTCTCAAGCCTTCCTATTGTAAGGGTTAGTTTTTAAAAGTGTACTCTTAAAATTCAATCATCACCTTATTTTGTCACCAAACTCCATATTCAAAATCCAATTGGGATTAGAATGACGGGAAGAAATTTGAAAATCAGTTTCAGCGATTTGCTGAAAACCATAATTCTTGTAAAAGCGAACAGCGCGATGGTTTTCGGTCCAGACGTATAACCACATTCCGGATTGATCGTTCTTCCTGGCGAGATTGAGATTAAAATCCATCAATTGTTTACCAATCTTGAGATCATGAAATTTTTCAAGTACATACAACCGTTCGAGTTTAGTACTATTCGGCTGAGTGAGATTTTCGTAAGCTGTATTGCAGATGATTTTTGAATATCCCGCCAATTCTTCGTTCACATAAATGGAATGAAATAAATTCGACTCATCGGATAATTCTGCTTCTATACTTTCCAACGTGAACTTGGCGTTGATATAATCATCAATATCATCTTTCGTCGCACTATGTCCGTGTGATTCTCGAAAAGTAGTAATCGCCAATTCCCGCAGTTGCTCAGCGTCTTTTTTGCTGGTTTTTGTAATGGAAACGTTATTGTTCATTTAATTCAATTCGCTTTCAAAGTGCGGTTAATGTAGCAAATATTTTGGGTGGAGAGGCTTGTATAAGTTAATTTGTAGGTTCGAGGCCTAACGGTCTAGTATAAGCTCCGTTTTAATGGAGCTTATACATTGTTAGCAAATCGTTCTATTCTTTAATTAATCGGATAACTGCGTTTTTATCTCCAGCTTTAACAGAAATCATGTAAACTCCAGCTGGTTCGTCAATAGAAAGATGAAGTATTTGTTGTTGATTTACAGCTTTTGATTCAATCAATCTACCAAAAACATCTGTAAGTGAAATCCTTGTCGTTTCATAGATTGAACCAAGGTCAATGACAAAGTCACCACTAGTAGGGTTTGGATAGACTGTCAATTCTTTACCAAAACTATTTTCATAAAGTCCTACTG
>CBFHXS010000101.1:0-8918 GCA_965659845.1 Brumimicrobium sp. | reverse complement strand
GGAAGCCTAGGCGATTTTTACAAGCTTTTGAAGCCTCTTTCTTCTGGTTATAAAGATTATCACCCAATTAAGTCCTCATACTCTCAATTAAGTAATGGAGGCTTTGCCTTAATATCTGATCTTACTATCGTGGATAGCATCAATTCATTTTATAGCGAGATGGAGTATATAGAATATAGTTTGAAGATTTTCAGTGAACGCGTTAAGGCCTTTCAAAATTCTCAATTAATGTGGTTTAATGGAGTGAAAGCGCAGCGCTTTATTAATGACGATGTACAGATGGCGCTAAGCGAACCACTTTCATCATTTGTATTCCCAGAATCTGAACGCGATATAAACACCTATTTTATAATGACTAGAACCGTTGGACATAATGCCCGTCAAATAAGCGCTTCACTCAAATCACTTCAAGAAAGAGGAGATCAACTCAAGCAATTTTTAAAGAGCAAACTGCAAGATTACTAACTTACCAATACTAAGATGAAATTAATACAATACATATTTTCAATTATTGCGAATGTTAGAGTATTAGATGTAGTAAAATTGAAGAAGAATTATTGCTTAATCACTCATGATCAAATGAAGAATATCGTTTTACTATTAATTGCTGTATTTCCATTTTTTATTCATGCCGAATACAATGGTGTTCACGTTAAATTTAAAATAGAGCTAATTAACGGAGATCAAAGTATAGGCTATAAATATGTTGCTCATGGTTTAAATAATTCTGAATTTAAACATAAGCTTGAATCAGAACCAAAATCATTTTTGATGAATCAATTAACTTATGAACCTGGTGAGTATGGATATTACACGGAAAGATTAGAGTACCCTTATGGTCAATCTGTATTGTATAAATTGATTGAACCTGTAGAATTAAATGTAGTTGGAATTAAAAAAGTGGAGATCCTTGATTTGATCACAGCATCTTATGCCATTCAAATTACAGGTGATTTTAATTCGAACGATCAATCATGGATGAGGTCAATACCAATTGCAAAATATTCGGACTTTGAAGAGATGTGTACCTATGATATATTTATTCATTCTACGAATAGTATATCCGCTGAATTAAAAAAAGAACTAGAGCGTATTATAGAGGGTGCTGAAGCTGAAATAAAAGAGAAAGATGCAGAACTTAATCATGAAGAGGAAAAAGATGTATTTAACGAAGAAATGACACGAGCAATATATAGTGTTCGAAATGCTAAAATCGATGAGTTGATTAAAAATAATAAGCAACTAAAAACAATAGTAATAAGTATGTGTACATGCTAAATGAACCACCGCAAGAGTATATCAGTCGCTAACAATTATTTAATGATAAGAAATACATTGACCAGTATTGTGCTATTATCGTTTTCCATTCTCCAGTTATATGGACAGAGTGAAGGTGTCTTCATGAATAATGACACTGTTAAGTCTATTAATCAATATAAAAATGGTTATAGAGTAGGGTATTGGGAATTTTTAAATGAGAATGGTCAATTAATTAGAAAAGGTAGATTCAATCAATATGAGATAGAAATTGGGGAATGGGAGAATGGGAGTTTTACTTTGATAATGGTACGATAGAAACTATAGAGTCTTATAATGAAAGCGGAGTATCTATTGGAGTTAGAAAAGATTTTTACGAAAGTGGACAACTGAAAAGTATAATTCAGTTTGATAGTTTAGGTAAAAAAAGAGTAGGTACGTGGGAAGATTATTTTGAAAACGGACAATTAAAAAAAGCTGAGATTTATGAGGATGGTAGTTTAATAGAAAGAAGAGCGTTTTTTGCGAATGGTCAAAGAGAACTGATCGAATTCTATGATGAGAGCGAGAAGCCAATCGGCGAAAGGACTCAATTTTACTCCAATGGACAGCTAAGTTTTATTGAAAAGTATAGAAATGGCCTTAGAACTGGAAAGACCACTTACTATTACGAAGATGGTAGTTTGTATTCAACTGGAAAATACAAAGAAGGCAGAGAAATAGGTAAATGGAAGTATTATTACCCTACTGGAGTGCTAAGAACGTTTTGGCATTTTAAAAAAAGAAGCAGGAAAGGACAGAGGTATTATGAGAATGGACAATTAAGAGTTGTTGAAGAATATAGAAACGGTAAAAAGTATGGAGAGTGGAAGTATTTCGATGAAAGAGGTACTTTGATAAAACAAAAATGTGGTAGCATTCAGTTATCGAATAAATAAAGAACAAATGGAGTTACGAACAGATCGTTTTTTGTTGAGGGAGTTCAAGCAGTCCGACATTGAAAGAGTTTATGATGGTTTGTCAAATCCTGCTGTTATTGAATATTACGGAGTCAGCTTTGATAGTTTAGAGGCAACTCAAGAGCAAATGCGATGGTTTGGTGAGCCTGAACAAAAATGGTTTGCGATCTGCTTAGTTGGAGATGACACTTTTTGTGGAGCCGCAGGTTTGAATGATATTTCTTCGACGCATAGAAAAGCTGAAATAGGACTATGGTTGCTCCCTGAATTTTGGGGGCAAGGAATAATGACAGAAGTGATGCCACTAATTTGTGATTATGGTTTTAACGAGTTGAATCTTCATCGAATTGAGGGATTTATCGATTCGCTTAATAAGAAATGTAAGCGGGCAATGGCTAAACTTGATTTTGAATTTGAAGGCTTGATGAAAGACTGTGAAATTAAGAATGGTAAGTTCATTAGCCTTGAAGTACATGCTAAACTCAGTGAAAAGGATTAGGCTGTTTCGTATTCCTATAATCATTTATCTATCTTTAGAGTTGTCTCTTTCTGTAATAAGAGTTTTTCCTTTTGAGCATAGTGCTTTTTAAGATTGAAATTAGAATGAATTTGATATGACCAATAATGATATAATGCGTCGGATCCGCTATTTGTTTAACTACAATGATTCACAAGTTGTGGAGCTTTTTGATATGGCGAATCATAAAGTTTTAGAAACACAAGTGATTAATTGGTTGAAAAAAGATGATGACCCTGAACTTGTTGAATTAACAGATAAAGAGCTCGCTACATTCCTGAATGGATTGATAATTCAGAAAAGAGGTAAGAGGGATGGACCACAACCAGAGCCGGAAGAAGAATTGAGTAATAACATGATCTTGATGAAGTTGAAGATCGCTTTGAAGCTTAAATCAGAGGACATTATAGAACTTTTTGCTTCGGTCGATAGAACAGTAAGTAAACCTGAGTTAAGTGCATTCTTGCGGAGAGCTGATCATAACCAATATCGACCATTAATGGGCCAGTATCTCAGGAACTTCTTTTCAGCTTTGCAGAGAAAAAGCAAGAAGGACCAGAGGGAGGGAAATACTTAGGTGTGAATACGCAATTTTTTTTCGAACGAATCTTTCATTTTGATTCATAATTTGGAATAAAATTTGCTATGTTTAATTCGTTATTCTAAGCCTAAGCTCCTGTATTAAACGTTGTTATTAATTAAAAAAAAGACGATGACTGTATTTCAAAAAATTAAGTGGTTTGTTGCTGTTTTGGGTGTTTTCTTGATCATTTTAATGACCAATTTACTTGATAAACAAAACTTCCTTCGTGTAGAAGAAGTCGTTGAAAATATTTTTAATGATAGACTTTTGGCCAAAGAACTCCTTTTAGATGTAAGTACAAAGTTCCATCAAAAAGAGCTTGCTTATGCGCTCAATGATACTGTGTATTTAGAAACACAGAATGATAAAATAAATACTGAAATCACAGAGCTTTTGACAATGTTTGACCGAACAAATCAGACAAGAGATGAGAAAAAGATTTTAGTCAGTCTACGAGATAATCATGATGAGTTAATGCGTTTGGAAAGAAATTATCAACTCAATGACTCACTCTATAACCGGGTTTTTTCGGATGTTTTTGTTTCGATAGCTTATGATATAAAAGAGTTGTCGGCAGAACAAGTAGAAGAGGGTAAACTTCAAACTATGCATGCCAAAGACGCAGTCGATGTTGCTAACCTATTTTCTAAGATAGAAATTTACATTCTAATTTTCTTAGGTTTGGTGATACAGTTCATCATATTGTATACCCCCAAGAAAAAAACAGAAGAAGAATAAATTACTTTGTAGAGATAAGTTTTAAGTAAGGTTTTTATCTATTTGGTATTCAGATTATATTCGCTTTTTAGGTGATTGAGTTTTGGAATTTTAATTATCTTCACAGTACAACCAATTGAAAAAAATGGAGGATAAGTCTAATTATAAAAGTCTTTTTGATTTTTCACCTGTCTCAAGTTGCGTTTATGATATTCATACCTTTGAGATTTATGTTGCCAATAGAGCTGCGGAAGAAGTTTTAGAAATATCCAATGATATTATAGTATCGAAGTTGATTACTGAACTATTTGTAATCGCCGATACTTCTATCTTTAGTACAATCGATAACTCATCAATTAAAAATGACGAGCAACTTGAGTTTGGTATTATAAAGTATCGGTATGAATCAGGTATACAAAAAGAATTTAAAGTCAGTGGAGAAAGAGTTGATTTTCAGAATAAAGAATGTGTTATTCTCGCTTTTGAAATAGTCGATAGTAGAAAAGATAAAGGTTTTATTGCTCGAGAGTTACTGGATTCTTCAACCGATATTTTTTGTGCCGTAAATAAAGAAGGTAACTTCACTTACGTTAATGCTGCTTCAGAAAAGCGCTGGGGTTATACTCCGGTGGAATTAATTGATACACCTTTTAAAGAACTACTTCACGAAGAGGACGTTCCAAAATCAATGGTAGTCTTCGATGAAATATTGAATGGTAATGATATCAATACATTCGTTAACCGCTATATTAAAAAAAATGGAGAAGTCGCTGAGAATCTTTGGTCTTCGCGTTGGGATGAGAAAGAAGGCCTTATATACTGTGTTGTTAGAGATTATAACGACTTAAATGAAAAAGAGAAAGAGCGGAGATTGCAACAGCAAAGATTCGAGCATTTAATTTTAGGTGCTTTTGATTTAATTGGTGTTGTAAATGAGAAAGGACATTATACATACATGAGTCCCTCTTGTATTAAAATCACAGGTTTACCTCCGGAAGTATTTATAGGAACAAATGCTTTCGAGTTTGTTCACCCTGATGATATGGAACAGGTAAAAGCTGATTTTGAGAAATCAATTGCTGAAGGTAGGGTTGATGTGAAGTTATATCGCGCTAGAAATGGCGATAATGAATGGAGGTGGGTCGAAACAATTTTGACAAACTTATTAGATGAGCCATCGGTAAATGGAATTGTTATCAATTCTCGAGATGTTACTGAAATAGTTGAGGAAAAAGAGCACTTAAAACTTCTGGAAAGCGTTATTACCCATACTAAGGATGCGGTTCTTATCGCAGAAGTATCGCAACGTGATGAGTCGGAATCTAGGATAATTTATGTCAATGAGGCGTTTACCAAAATGACTGGGTATAATGCTTATGAGGTTATTGGGAAGACACCTCGCATTCTTCAAGGTCAAAATTCGAGTAAGGAGGAGCTTGTAAAACTCAGAAATGCCGTTAGAAATTGGGAGCCTTGTGAGATCACAACGACCAATTACAAGAAAAGTGGTGAGGAGTTCTGGATCAATTATTCTGTATCGCCATTAGCCTATGAAAATGATGATTTTACGCATTGGGTTGCAATACAACGAGATATTACAGAAGAGAAAAAGTTGAGTGAATTATACGAGCAAGCTAATCAGTTGACGCAATTCGGAAGTTGGGAATATAATACATTGGATGGAAGTCTAACATGGACTGAAGAAATACATAAATTGCACGGAACAGATCCTCATTCATTCCAGCCAAATGTAGAGAATACACTTGGCTTTTGTAGAGAGGATTTTCATGAGCTCATAGAATCGAGTTTTGGACAAGCTATCAATGAAGGAAAACCGTTTGATTTTGAATCGGTTATCATTACTACTGAAAATAAAGAGGTGTGGGTACGTACTATTGGTAGACCTAAAATTGTAAATGGTAAAGTTGTGAGGTTGTATGGAAGTATTCAGAATATTAGTAACCTCAAGGATTCAGAAAATAAACTACTTGATTTTTCAGATAATTTACCTGGTATTGTTCTTCAATATACGACCTATCAAGATGGGACGGATTCATTTGATTTAGTCTTGGGGGATATTGATAAAATTTGGGGTTTAGAGAAGTCTCAAGTAGAAAATAGTACTGATGTTGTATGGGCAGGTATCCGTGCAGGTGGAGATGTTTTAACGCTTGAAGAAACTATTCAGAAATCCATTGAAACAAAGTCAAAATGGTCTTGTCGTTCACGTTACGTCAACCCGTCGGGTGAGATGAAAACGCACTTAGTATTCGGAAGTCCATATTTTAATTCAGATGGATCAGTAACCTTTAATTCTGTTATTCTTGATATTACAGAGCAAGCTTTAAACGAAGAAATACTTGAGCATACGCATAAAATGGCAAGTATAGGTAATTGGGCAGTTAATATGGTTGATAAGAGTGTTTATTGGTCAGAGGATGTCCATAAGTTGCACGGCACAGATCCAAAAACATACACTCCTAACTTGGAAACTGCAATCAGTTTTTACCGTGAGGACTATCGTGAATTAGTGAGTTCGGTCATTGATAAAGCCATAATTGAAGGGGGAGAGTGGGAGTTTGAAGCGGTTATTGTATCAACTGATAAAAAGGAACGTTGGGTGTATTCTATTGGTAATGCAGATATTGTCAACGGAGAGTGTACAAGATTGTATGGCGGAATTCAGGATATACACGAACGTAAACTTATGGAGTTAGAGCTAAACAAGCTGAATTCAGAGTTAAAAAAGTATACTTTAGAACTTGAACGATCCAATGAAGAGCTGGAACAATTTGCATTCATAGCCTCTCACGATTTACAAGAACCATTGAGAATGGTGTCCAATTTTATGAATCAGTTAGAGCGGAAGTATGGAGATCAATTGGATGAAAAAGCACATCAATACATTCATTTTGCAACTGATGGGGCTAAAAGGATGAAACAGATTATACTTGATTTATTGGAGTACTCTCGAGCTTCTCGAGTTTCAGGAGAGAAAGAACAGGAATCTGTAGATACCAACCTTTTGGTTGATACATTTATTAAACTCAGAAGAAAACTCATTTCAGAAAAATCTGCAAAGATCGAATACAAAGATTTACCTGTTGTAAGTACTTATAAAGCTGCTCTTACACAGATTATCAACTGTTTGATAGATAATGCACTAAAATATTCGAGGCAAGATGTTCCGCCGAGAATAAAGATATTGGCAAAAGAACACGAAGAAGAGTGGCAGTTTTCAGTTCAAGATAATGGTATTGGAGTGGAACCGAAATATTTTGATAAGATATTTGTCATTTTTCAAAGGCTTCATAATCATAAAAAATATGAAGGCACAGGTATTGGTCTATCGGTTGCCAAGCGGCATGTGGAAGTTTTAGGAGGTAGGATATGGTTAGAATCAGATTTAGAAAAAGGAAGTATTTTTTATTTTACAATACCAAAAGTCAATAATATTTAATTTTTTCAAGCATATCCTATTCATTATTTGTATATTAACAATTGCTGTCCATTATTAGTGCCTAAATTATTAATTAAGTTTATTTGGTTATGATGAAGAATAATGAATGTAAATCAGCGCATGTTCTTTTGGTAGAAGATAACGAAGGGGATGTTATGTTAACCCTGGAGGCGTTTGAGGAATATCGGGTGAAAACTGAAATCAGTGTAGCTAGAAATGGAAAGGAAGCACTTGATTTTTTATATAAAAGAGAAGAGTTTGCTGAAGCGAAAAAGCCTGATTTAATTTTGTTAGATGTGAACATGCCTTTTTACAGTGGTCATGAGGTTTTAAAAATGATTAAATCAGATCCTGAGCTAAAGAAAATTCCAGTTGTGATGCTAACCACTTCTGATAGTCAAAAAGATTTAGATACTGCCTTTCAAAATCACTGTAATAGCTACATTAAAAAACCGCTTAACTTTTCAGATTTTCTAAGTGCAATACGAAAAATAGAAGAGTTTTGGTTAGAGCTGTCAGTTCTGCCAACTTCATAGTCTAAATTCCGAGTGTTTACAATTTCGCTGAAATCATTTATTCATATTAAAAACTATGCGTTCGATATTCTTTTTTCTATTTCTTCCATTTTTGACTTTTGCTCAACCTGAAAATGGGCAGAGAGCAATAGGTTTTACCTTAATAGATCCAGAGGGTAGGGAAGTTTCATTAGCTGATTATGAAGGTAAAATGGTGTTGTTAGATTTCTGGGCATCATGGTGTGGACCTTGTAGAAAAGAAAACCCAAATGTAGTAGAGGCTTATGAAAAATATAGGAAAGAGAAGTTTTTGAATGGTAAGAAATTCGTTGTACTTAGTGTATCACTTGACAAAAATGAAACTCCCTGGAAGCAGGCTATAGCAAAGGATAACCTAGCATGGGATAGTCATGTACTTGATCAAGAAGGCAGAATAGCTACAACATATGGTGTTCGCTCAATACCTTATTCGTTCCTTATTAGTGGAGAAGGTAATATCTTGGCACAAGGGAATGAGCTAAGAGGCCTAAACCTTCATATAACAATTGAGAAATATTTGAAATAAAAAAACGAACTAAGCTAACTGAGCTTCTTCAATTGTAAATTCAAAACGCTCCATAACTTGATTAACTAGGAGTTTTTTACAAGCTTCTTCAATTTTAGAATTCGCTTCCTCTTCATTCGATGCTTCAACGTACAATTGAATGTGACGACCTATTCTTACGTCTGTAACCTGAGGAAGTCCAATCGTTTTCATGCTGTGTGAAACTGCCTTGCCTTGTGGGTCAAGAAGTGCATCTTGAGGCATTACGTCGATTTCAGCTTTGAATTTCATAATCTATTTTTTATCCGTTATTAATAAGTTTGATACAATAGAAAGTATCAGGTACAAAAGTACAATAATTGGTAA
>CBFHXS010000100.1:0-9059 GCA_965659845.1 Brumimicrobium sp. | reverse complement strand
AAAATCAATTGAGTACCAAGGGCTCATGCTTTCGTTATTCGGGTTAACTAATATCTGAATTTCTTGGGCTGGCATATAACTCTGAGCGAGCATGAAACATTTTTTACCTGTTTCTTCATTGATTGCCATGTCTACTATAATTACCCCGTGACCTGGATGTCCTCCCCAAAGAAATATATCACCAATTTGCATATCGCTTTCATTGACTTTTGGTAATTCCTGAGCTAAAGAGGATGTACCTGCAAATGAGAAAACAAACTCCAGATATTTCCAGTAACTCTTATCACTGTCAGATGCTTCAGTATCTTTAGTCCAATAAAACTTACTTCCAGTATAATGGATTCTATATCCTTCCATCCACTTGTCATAGCGTGCCTCAAAACCTGTGTTGAAACGGAAGTGAATTTCATCATATCGTTTTTCACTTCTTAAAAAATCAGCGCGTAATCTCATTATTGCATCTGCACATTGATGTAAATCTCTATTTCCAATGGGTAGATCGACCACACCGCAATATACACCTGAGACATTCTTAATGCTACCATCATAATAGTTCACTTTACTTCCATGAGGCTTTAGTTTAAGTTCACGAAGATATTGACCGAAAGAACCTTCATCCACCTGCGTTCTGGAAAAACCTAGAGGTGCATTGAAACGTGTGGCTATAGATTCGCCAGAAATATTGATGATTGAAAAATCCTTCTCACCGAAAGTTTTTTTATCCACGAACTTTGGAGTAGGGAGGTTGTCATTTTTTCCTCTACAATATGCAAGGACGAAAAGAAATAGGCAGATGAGTAATGTACGTGTAAAATTCATAACTCCATAATTAAAAGTTGGAGTTTCGTTACTAAAGTAGTTATTGTAATTCAATGGCCATTAAACAAATGTCATCCACTTGCTCTTCATTTATCATCCATTCCTCAAGTCTATCGATTAAAAATGCTTTTTGTTTTTCGAGCGTCAACTTATTTTCTTTCAACAAGATATTGCGAATTTGCGAACGTCTGAATTTTTTCCCATTTGCTCCACCAAATTGATCTTGATAACCATCGGTGCATAAATAAAGGCGAGAGGATGGAGGCAACTTAAAAGTCTTTTTCGAAAATGGATGAGGGTCAAATGAGAAGCCCACTGGTTGCTTATTTGGCGGTATTTCATATAAACTGATTTCATCATCTGTTAGTCTTTCAAATTCATTTATGTCACTTGAATTATCCTTACCTGAAATCACCATAAGCGGATTGTATGCACCCGCATATTCAATGTTAAAATACGTATCTTTTTTTTCTATACTAATCAAACAAATATCCATACCATCCTTTACTGAACCACTATTGGATAGAAATTGATTGATAATAATTTCCCTTGAACGATTAAGAATTTTGTCTACATCTGTAATATTCTCTTCTTTAACAGAACGGGTTAAGGCTCTAGAGCAAACTACACTAACCATTGCACCAGGTACACCGTGACCAGTACAATCAGCAACTGCCATAAAAAGTTTATTGCCTTTTCCTTCGATCCAATAGAAATCACCACTAACAATATCTTTAGGTTTGAAAAAAACAAATCGATCCTTTATAAAGTTAGGAAGCTCATCTAAATGTGGTAATATGGTTTGCTGAATTCGTTCAGCATAAGAGATGGAATCTGAAATTTCTTTGCTTTTCAATTCAAGATTCTCCTTTTGAGTCGAAATAACTTTTTTCTGTTTTTTAGTAATCCTATATCTTCTAAAGAGTAATAGACTCAAAACACTAAAGAGTGCAAGTCCAATAATACCAGCAAACAATTGTTTATTCTTCTGGGATACTGTTTCTTCTTGTTTCTTTATTTCAATATCTTTTAAATTTAGAATTTGGACATGTTCGAGACTATCTTTAAGTACTTCCTTTTCAAAACGATATTCAAGCTCATAGGCAATAAACTCACGAGATCTATTTATTTTATCCAAGCTGTCTTTAACGTGATTAAACTTTTCAAGGTACTCGATAGCTGCCTCCGAATCCCCATATTGCTTATGAAGTTTAAATAGTATAAAGTTCAGATCTAATCCTTCAGACGCTATATTATGCCATTTGGCAATCTGCAAGCCATTTTTTGCAACGCGTATAGCAGCTTCTACCTCGTTCAGTCCATGCCCAAGGGCATCGGCTTTATCCGTTTGTGCTTTTACAACAAGTCTATAATTTTCAGTGGCTCTGGCAATTTCTAAGCATTGATTCAGGTATTCAATAGCTAAATCAAAATTCTTTTTCTCAAGTTCGAGGGACCCCAAATTCAGGAAACTTAGGCATAGACTTCGTTGGTCCTTGAACTTCTGAGAGAAATCCCTGCCTTTTATGAGATTCTTTTCTGCCTCAGCATAATTACCAAGTTTTAAATGCTGAACACCTATATTTATATAATCGAGTGCGAGTCCCACAGAATCACCCACTACAGAATCAATATAGAACGATTTAGAATGGTATTCTAGTGCAATTTTATGTTCTTCTAAGTTTTCGTATATATACCCCAGATTAGTATAAATATAAGGATACTGAAGCTCGTCTTCGATTAATCGTTCACATTCAATTAGGTATTTAAGTGCTTGGGAATTATTCCCCATATCTCCTAGAACAAGTGATATATTTGAACGAGCGCTAATCTGTTCCGAAGAATCATTTACACGTTTAGCATAAGCTAGAACTTGAAAAAGATCATTAAGTGCTTCTTTATATTGTGCAGAATAATAATAAGCTATTCCTCGAATATTAATATGTTTTTTTCTCAGTGAAGAATCTGCAATATCATAAGCCAGATTTTGAGAAAGTATATGTATTGACGAATCAGGATGATCATTCAACAATGAAACAGCTACCTTATAATTGTTTAGAATCTTATCATTTATATTGTCCTTATTCTGGGATAACGAGTTAACACAAATCAAAAGTGATAATGAAAAGGTTATATACTTTAGTAGCTGTGTCGACATGATAGAGTATTTGCTAGACTGAAAACTTACATCTTATGCTAAAAATAACTATAAATCTTCAATTAGCGTCGCAATCTATATCTCTCCGGCACCTTGACGTATAATTTCTGGATGGTCATCTGTACAATTAATTATAGTTGACGCCTCAAGTTTTCCTAGACCTCCATCAATGATACTACTGACTTTGTCATCAAATCGTTCATATATTTCATAAGGGTCAGTAAAGTAATCGAGAAGATCGTCTTCGTTGTCATGCAGAGAAGTTGTGACTAATGGATTACCAAGTGCTTCAACAAGTGCTAAAACGATATTGTTATTAGGAATTTTTATACCTATTTCTGTACGTTTGGTATCGAAGAGTCTGGTTACCTCATTTGTGGCATTCAGAATATAAGTAAATGGTCCAGGAAGTGTTTGCTTCATCATCTTAAATGTTGGTCGATTTACCTGCTTAACATATTCTGATACTTGACTTAAGTCTTTACATATTATTGAGAACCTAGCTTGTTTTAAACGCACACCTTTTAATTTCGCAAGTTTGGCAAGAGCCTTTTTATTAGTAAGGTCACAACCCATAGCGTATACAGTGTCTGTAGGGTAGATAATTATCTCTCCTTTGTTAAGTTCACCAACTATATCATTTATAAGTCGTTGATCGATATTGTTTTCATTGATTTCTATAATCATTCCCTATTCTTTGTTTTAGTTTTAATATAGTATTTTTGTTTAATATACGCCAAGTAATTCACGTCAGAACATAATTTTTATGAAAAAAGTTGCATTATTTGTATTGATATCGCTAGCATCAGTTTTTTCGTCTTTCTCAGCCAATATTGATACATTATATATTCTTAAAGAGAACGTCACATACAATGCGACAAGTTTTCAAAAGGGAACAATTTCTGACAGCATTAACCCCGTTCAACATGATAATGCAGTGCTCGATGTACAAGGCTCAATTTCGAATTCCTTTTTATTGATAAATACGGATACTATAGCTTACAATTTTTATCTGAATACTGATGCTTCGGAGACTTGGTCCATTGGAGTAGAAGATACAATAACGGTGACCCTTCCGTTGCTGAGTTGGGGCACTCATGCTATATTAAGTTCAACAGTTGCCGGTGACCTTTTAGGAACAGCTTGTCTAGTTCAAGTGGATTTGCAAGCAGACCGAATTTACAGCTGGGATCAATGGGATATGAATGCTGGTCTCTCTCAGAATATTGCTGAAGGGAACCAGCTTAGTATTCCAGCAGTTTATAGACCAAATGTATTTAGTCTCAATGCAAATCCTATTGCCCCAATGGATACAAGTAATGCAATGATTTACGGGTTTGTGGGTGATACTATTTTGATCTCTGTTTTGAACTCAGGGAATATGGTGCATAATATTCACTTTCATGGTTATCATTGTACAATAATGGATGCTTCAATACAATCTGATCGCATAGGTTGGTCTAAAGATTCTTTTCCGGTGATGGAAGGAGAGACAATGACTTTAAGATTAATACCTGACCAACCAGGCGTGTATCCAGTTCATAATCACAATTTAGCAACGTTACTTTTTAATAATAATTATCCATCTGGTATGATGACCATGATGAAAATCTATCAATAATGAATAAATATTTACTAGTTGGAATGTTGATCTTTCAATGTTTTTTCATTGATGCGCAAGTGCGGGAAGTCTCCCTAGTTTCTAGAATGGACGGAGATAAAACACTAGTCAACGGAACCGATATTGAATTTTGGGGCTATGGTATAGACGATTCATTGGTTCCAAATGATAAGATTTCTGTTCCAGGACCCGTTTTAAGGTTTGATGTTGGCGATACTGTTGTTATTCATCTAACCAATAACTCTCCAGAAGATCATACAATTCACTGGCATGGCTTGGATGTAGATCAAGCGAATGATGGAGTCCCTTCAACGTCGTTACCAGTCAGTTCTTTTGGAGGAGAATTTACGTATACTTTTATTTGCAAAGAGCCAGGAACCTACTTGTATCACTGTCATGTTTTAACAACTTTACACCTTGCTATGGGTATGTATGGTTTATTCATAATAGATCCAGAGGAAGAAGATCAGATTTACACCAATTCGGGACGTTATACTAAAGATTACAATTATATACTGTCAGAAATGAATACAACATGGAATCTAAATCCACTTTCACCGGGACAGTTCTATTTGTATGATGCAAACTATGCAATGGTCAATGGATGGGCTGGTTCTGAAATAGAAGATAAGAATCAATCGATTGAGGGTAATTTAAATGATTCAATAGGGTTAAGAATTGGGAACATTGGTTACGGACGAATAGAGGTAGTTTTTCCAAATAATCTAGATGTTGAAGTTTATGGTAGCGATGGGAGAGAAGTAAATAGCTATTTCGCGGATACGATTCAACTTTATCCTGGAGAGCGTTTTGGAATGGTAGGCTATCCTCAGTCAGCGATAGATGACAGTATAAAAGTTAATTATTACGACTTGAGAAACGAAGATCTTTTTTATACCAATTATATTCCTGTTAAGATCATTGATGATGCTAGTATCGATCAACTTGAAGGGGATAATCTGTTGATTTATCCCAATCCATTTAATGATCAATTTAAAATAGATGGAATTTCAATAAATGGGGCCGCAAATGTGATTGATCTTAACGGCAAGATTGTTTGGGAGGGTGAATTGAAAGTAGGCTCTAGTTCACTTCAGTTGAATCTGAAACCCGGTGTTTACGTATTTACTTTCATTGGAGTCAAACGGAAACTCATAAAGTATTAATCAAAAAAAAGCGTTCTAATCAGAACGCTTTTTTTATTAAAATTTAACCTATTTCTTTTTGTTCTTCAACTTCTCTTGCTGCTGTTTCTGCATATCCTCAAGACGTTGCTGGAACTTAGATTTTTGACCTTTAGTTCCTCCTTTGGCTTGTTTTTGTTGTTTTCGATTCGCCATTTTAGCTTTTAGCTTATCCTCATCTACGAAGAAGTTCTTGATTGCTAACATTGTTAGAATAGAAATTAATGTAGAAACAAAGTAATAGAAACTCAAACCTGATGCATAGTTGTTGAAGAAGAAAATCATCATTATCGGGAAGAAGTACATGATGATTTTCATATTAGGCATTCCTGGTTGAGAAGGCTGTTGCATATTGCTACTATTCATAACTGTATAGAAGAGAGTAGTACCAGCCATCAATAGCGTAAACAAACTGATGTGGTCACCATAGAAAGGAATATTGAATCCTAAGTCTACAATAGAGTCATAGCTTGATAAATCTTCAGCCCAAAGAAAACTCTCTTGACGAAGTGTGAAACTACTTGGAAAGAATCTGAATACTGCGAATAAGATCGGCATTTGTATCAACATAGGTACACAACCAGACAAAGGACTCGCGCCTGACTCGCGGTAGAGTGTCATGGTTTCCATTTGCTTCTTCATTGCGTCTTCCTTGTTAGGAAACTTCTTATTGATTTCTTCAATCTCAGGCTTCAGTATACGCATCTTTGCTGAAGAGCTGTACATTTTCCATTGAATTGGAGTTAAAACCAACTTAACGATGAGTGTAAGTAGCAGTATAGCTAACCCTAGATTAATTCCGAAACTTGCCAGCCATGTAAATATTGGTTGAATTGCATAAACATTTATCCATCTAAATAATCCCCAACCTAAATTGATAATATCCTCAGATTCATTTTCATATGACGCTAGTAAGTCATATTCGTTAGGTCCGAAGAACCATGTCATACTAGCTCTGGCATCATTAGTATTCTCAAAGTCAAGATTTAGTGATGTTCCGTATTCTTTAATGTGAGTAGAGTCTTTTTCTGATCCTTCTGTGTAAGTAGCAACTTTAAAAGTAGTTCCACTTTTGGCAAACGGTGTTTTCGGCATTAATATACTTGAAAAGTAGCTTTGTTTAAATGCTACCCAGTCAACATCAGTTTCAGCAGCGAACTCGTCATCTGAGAATTCAGATAAATAATCATAAGACCCTCCTGTTTCTTTAAAGAATACTGTTGATGTTCTTCGTTGTTCAGAAAGCAGACGTTCAGTCCTTAAAAGTTCTACGTTCCAATTTAAACGAACATTTTCTGGAGTAACTTCTCCTTGAAAACCTTTCATTTGAACTGTGTAATCCATATGGTATGCATCAGGAGAAATAGAGTAGTGATACTCTATTGTTTGACCATCACCATAGTTTGCAGCGAATACAACTAAGCTTTCTGTTTGCGTTTTAATGTCAAACGTTTGCAAACTAGTTTCTACCTTTTTCCCATCCTTGTTAAAGACAAGCTGATTTGTAGCGAGATCAGAATTAAATAATTCTAACGGTTGAATTTCTTCGTTTTCATTCTCTGGCTCATAATCAGCGTATGTTTGATGCTCTTTTAAGAAAACAGTTTTGACACCTCCACCTTTATTGGTAAGTACAACTTTGATTTTACTGTTTTCAAGTGTAACATTTTTCTCTTCTACATCCTCTGAAGCCATTATTTGTTTAGACGACGAAGCTTGCTGATCAATAAGAATAGTGTCTTTATTTGAGATTGTATCTACATAGATTGTTCTTCCCAGACTATCAGATATAGTGTTACCGTCTTCATCAGTTTTCACGATAAATTGTGATGTAGACTCTTTTGACTCTCCTTTTGATTTACTTTGATCATCTGAAGATTCGTTACTCTTTTGTTGATTCGCTTGATCCTCTTGTTGCTGCTCGAGAAGTTCTTGTTGCTCTTGCTGAGCAGCAATTTCGGCCTCAGTAGGTTGATTGAAATATGTGTACATCGCTAAGATTACACCTATCAAACCCAAACCTATAATTGTATTTCTATCCATTTCTATGTTTTATTCTACTTTTTTAAATCTTTTACAGCTTTAATGAATGCTGTAAATAAAGGGTGTGGTTCAGCCACAGTACTTTTATATTCTGGATGGAATTGAACACCAACAAACCATGGGTGCTCAGGAATTTCAACCACCTCGACAAGTCCAGTTTCTGGATTTACACCCGTTGCTTTCATTCCATGTTTCTCAAATTCCTCTAAATACTTGTTGTTAAACTCAAATCTATGACGGTGACGCTCTTTTATCAATTCAGTATTATAAGCGTCATAAATTTTTGAATCAGATTTTAATTCACATTTGTAAGCCCCAAGGCGCATTGTACCTCCCATTTCTGAGATGTTTTTTTGCTCCTCCATAATACTAATAACAGGTCTTTTGCTCTCTGGTGATATTTCAACGGTGTGCGCATCATCCCATCCAATTACATGACGAGCAAATTCAATTACAGCACACTGCATCCCTAAACATATGCCTAGGAAAGGAATATTGTTTTCACGTACATAACGAACCGCATTAATTTTTCCCGTAATTCCTCTTGAGCCGAATCCAGGTGCGACCAAAACACCATCTACGTCTTTCAGGTGCTCTGCTACATTTTGCTTTGTTATCTTCTCTGAGTGGATCCACTTCAGGTTCACTTTGCATAAGTTAGCAGTTCCCCCATGTATAAATGCTTCATTGATTGACTTATATGCATCTTTCAGTTCAACATATTTACCGATTAAACCGATGGTAACTTCTGATGTTGGATTCTTTAAGTTGTGCAAGAATGATTTCCAGCTCTCTAAATTAGGCGATGATTTTCTAGATAATCCTAATTTCTTAAGTACTACTTCATCTAGCTCTTCTTCCTGCATAAGTAGAGGAACATCGTATATTGTTTTCGCATCGCGAGATTCGATTACAGCCTCTGGCATAACATTACAGAACTGAGCAATCTTTTTACGCAAAGGCAATTCTAGTTCGTGTTCAGTTCGACAGCATAATACATCAGGTTGTACACCAAGTTCTAATAGTTGCTTAACTGCATGTTGAGTTGGCTTTGTTTTAAGCTCACCTGCTGCCGATAAATAAGGTACAAGTGTTAAGTGTATCACAATACAGTCATCTTCAAATTCCCAGCGCATTTGACGGATTGCTTCAACAAATGGTAGTGACTCAATATCTCCTACTGTACCACCAATCTCTGTGATGATAATATCGTATTCACCAGGTTTACCTAGTT
>CBFHXS010000099.1:0-9084 GCA_965659845.1 Brumimicrobium sp. | reverse complement strand
CACCAGGATGATCTATAAAGGCTCCTCCGTAGCAATCAGACATATCCAACGCATCCGCCTTCCGTTGGCCATAGCAGAAGCTGGAAAATAGAATAATGAATACGGACAGTTTATAAAGCATTATTAATAATCTAAACAATTTTCATACCGGGCATTCAATTATCTTTGTCAAATGTCAGGAAATTCAGATACCAAAACGATATATGAGATGTTGGGTGATGAAAAAATCCATTTGCTTGTAGATGCTTTCTACACTAATGTTTACAGTCATCCAACCCTTATTCCTTTGTTTAACAACGATATAAAAGAGGTGAAAGATAAACAATTTTGCTTTCTAAGTCAATTTTTAGGAGGTCCACAGCGATACAATGAAAAGTATGGCCCTCCAAGAATGCGAATGCGCCATATTCCGCACAAGATAGATATCGAAGCAAAGGATGCTTGGTTAAAATGTATGAAGGAAGCTATCGATTCACTCAACCTTGATCTTAGATTGTCGGAAGCTCTTTATAATTGCTTTCCAAAGCTTGCTAATCATATGGTGAATTCTCATTAGCTCAGAGTACTTGTATGGCGTAAAATATATTTCTAAATCAACATCGAAATATTCTCCTTTTTTAAGTGATTCTAATTACTTTTGCACCCTCAATTAAAGAAAGTTATGGGTAAAGAAATCAAAAGCGCTTTAATCTCTGTTTTTAACAAAGAAGGACTCGCGCCAATCGTTGAAAAATTAAACAAGGAGGGTGTCAAAATATACAGTACTGGCGGAACTCAAAAATTTATTGAAAATCTTGAAATTCCAGTCGAAAGAGTAGAGGATTTGACTTCTTATCCGTCGATTTTAGGAGGTCGTGTTAAAACGCTTCATCCGAAGGTTTTTGGAGGAATATTGAATCGAAGAGACAATGCTGAAGATCAAAAACAAATCGAGGAGTATGAAATCCCATCATTAGACCTTGTAATGGTTGATCTTTATCCGTTTGAAGAGACCGTAGCAGCTGGTGGAACACATGACGAAATCATTGAAAAAATTGATATCGGAGGTATTGCTCTTATCAGAGCTGCAGCAAAAAACTATAACGATGTTCTTCTCGTATCGAATCGAAGTCAATATTCTCAAGTTCTTGATTTGTTTAATGAGCAAGGATGTGAGACAACTATCGAGCAGAGAAGAGACTTTGCAAGAGACGCATTCGATGTTTCCTCTCACTATGATACTCAGATCTTTAATTATTTCAATCAAGGAAAAGAGAAGGTTTTTAAACAAAGTATAGGTACTTCTCAAGTATTGAGGTATGGCGAAAACCCGCACCAAGAAGGAGTGTTCTATGGAGGGTTAGACAAGATTTTTGATAAACTTCATGGTAAGGAGCTTTCTTACAATAATTTATTGGATGTAGACGCAGCCGTTACTTTGATGGAGGAATTCAAGAATGATGCCCCTACTTTTGCAATTTTAAAACATAATAATGCTTGTGGTTTGGCAACGAGAGACACGCTTGAACAGGCATACGTTGATGCTCTTGCAGGAGACCCTGTTTCAGCATTTGGAGGTATATTGATTGCTAATCGAGAAATTGACAAAGGTACAGCTGACAAGATAAATGAATTGTTTTGTGAGGTAGTCATTGCACCTGCTTATGACAATGAGGCTTTGGAAACTTTAAAGTCAAAGAAAAATCGAATTATCTTAGTTCAAAAACCGGTTGTGCTCCCAAAAAAACAATTCAGAACTATTTTGAATGGAGTTTTAGAGCAAGATAGAGATATGATCACAGATCGTTCTGTAGATTTTGAGACCGTAACGACTGAAGACCCTACAGATTCACAGAAAAAGGACTTGGAATTTGCTAATAAGTTGGTGAAACACACGAAGTCCAATACAATTGTACTGGCAAAGGATGGCCAGCTTCTAGCTAGTGGGACTGGACAGACATCACGAGTTGATGCATTAAATCAGGCTATTCACAAGGCAAAGTCATTCGATTTTGACTTGAACGGAGCTGTTATGGCATCGGATGCATTTTTTCCTTTTCCCGACTGTGTAGAAATCGCAGATAAAGAAGGAATCAAATGTGTAATTCAGCCAGGTGGATCGATTAAAGATAAGCTGTCTATTGAATATTGTGATGAGCACTCAATGGTAATGGTTTTTACTGGTAACAGGCATTTCAAACATTAAATTCACAATTATTCACAATCTGTTAGTTAATTTTGATATTTATAATTATACTTAAACTATTATTCAGCTAAGCGCTCAAACTAATTATGGGATTATTTAATTTTTTATCGCAGGAGATTGCAATTGATTTAGGGACTGCGAATACTTTGATTATCCAGAACGACAAAGTAGTAGTGGATGAGCCTTCGATTGTAGCAAAAGACATCCAGACAGGAAAAGTTGTTGCAATAGGAAGGAAGGCACAACAAATGCATGGAAAGACACACAAGTTGATTGAGACGGTGCGTCCGCTAAAAGATGGGGTAATCGCAGATTTTCAGAGCGCCGAGCAGATGATCCGAGGAATGATCAAGATGATCAAGAAAGGGAAGTCCATGGTGAACCCTTCATTGAGAATGGTTATCTGTATACCTTCTGGTATTACTGAGGTAGAGAAAAGAGCGGTAAGAGATTCGGCAGAACATGCTGGTGCGAAAGAAGTATATTTAATCCATGAACCTATGGCTGCAGCGATCGGAATTGGTATCGATGTTGAAGAGCCTATGGGTAACATGATTATTGATATTGGAGGAGGAACTTCTGAAATTGCGGTAATCGCACTTGGAGGAATCGTATGTGATAAATCAATCCGTGTTGCTGGAGATGATTTTACAAATGATATTGAAGAATATATGCGTCGTCAACACAATATTCTCGTCGGTGAGCGAACAGCAGAGCAAATAAAAATAGAAGTTGGTGCTGCGTTACCAGAGTTAGATACTCCACCTGAGGATTTTGCCGTTAGAGGAAGAGATTTAATGACAGGTATACCGAAAGAGATTGTAGTAACTTATAGCGAAGTAGCTCATGCTTTAGATAAGACTATATCGAAAATAGAGGAGGCTATTCTTAGTGCTTTAGAGATGACACCTCCAGAGCTATCTGCGGATATTTACAAAACAGGAATTTACCTAGCTGGTGGTGGATCAATGCTGAGAGGGCTTGATAAACGTATTTCTTTGAAAACAAAATTACCAGTTCATATTGCTGAGGATCCATTAAGAGCTGTGGCAAGAGGAACAAGTATTGCTCTCAAGAATATCGATCGATTCCAATTCTTAATTAGAGACTAGAAACACGTAATCATTCATGCGTAAATTAATTGCATTTCTTCGAAGATTTAGAGTTTTTCTGGTCTTTGTGATGCTGCAATTGATAGCACTGGGTTCGTATTTTTCTTTCATGACCTTTCCGAGAACAAAGTTCTTTAATACTTCTAATAGAGTAACGGGAACATTGCTTTCATGGGAAAGAGAAGTGTCAAAGTACTTTTATCTTGACGAAGCAAATCGAGAATTAATGGATGAAAACGCACTCCTTGCAAAAAAAGTCCCTAAGAATTTTATATCCGTAGATCCTAAAACATCTATCATACGTGATACTATTAATGAGTTGTCTTATGTTCGTATTCCAGCGACAGTAATAAATTCTTCTTTCTCAAGAAAGAACAACTATTTCACCATCAATGCGGGAAGTAAAAAGGGAATAAAGAAGAAGATGGGTGTGATCTCTCCGGAAGGGGTAGTAGGTATCGTATATGATGTTTCGAGTCATTATGCTGTGGTCCAATCTATCTTAACTACTACAGTGAATCTCAGTGCATATGTAGAGGGCTCAAATGCTCATGGTTTGATAAAATATCTTAAGAATGATCCAAGAAGAGTTAGTCTTACAGGACTTTCTAATGATATTAAAATAAGTAAAGGGGCGAGAGTTTTTGCTAGAGGAAGTGCTGGTTATTTCCCGCATGGTGAAGAGATAGGTGTAGTAGAAAATCTTGAACCTATTGAAGGAAAACCTATGTGGGACATTACGGTACGACTTAGTCAGGATATGAGAAAATTGAGATATGTTTATGTTATCAAAAATATTTTTCAGGAGGAGTTAGACGAATTGCAAAGTAATATAGACGGATTGTAATGACTAGTCTATCGAAACATATTCTAAGAATGGTGATTTTTATCCTTGCTCAAGGGTTGATTTTTGGTCAACTTGAATTTGGCTTTGGAATTCACCCTATGGTTTACCCCTTGTTCATTTTAATGCTTCCTTTTGATACAAGACCAGTTGTTCTAATGCTTCTAGCCTTTCTTACAGGGATAGGTGTTGACTTTTTTATGAACACGTTTGGACTGCATACAAGCGCAGCGGTTTTAGTTGCGTATTTAAGGCCTGAGTTGTTTCGATTGTTTTCTCCTCGTGATGGTTATGATTCCTTGCGCGAACCAACCATGGGTGAGTGGGGAGTGAAATGGTTCTTTCAAGTTACAGGGTCGGCTATAATTATTCATCATATTTGGTTTTTCCTTTTGGAGTATTTCAAATGGTCAGCTTTCCCAAAGATTATTCAAAGCTCAGTTTTGAGTGCTGTTGTAACTTTCATTATTTTTATAGTAATACAGGTACTTTTCTTTAAAAAGCCTCAGAAAGTATGAATCTCGATAGTCGTCGTTTAGTTTTCCTAATAATGTTTGTAGCAGTGGGTATTATCTTTAGTGCCCGATTGTTCTATATGCAGGTGGTGGATGATAAATGGATTGAGCGTGCGGGAGAAGTAGCTAAGAGAAAAGTTGATATTAAACCACCACGTGGGATTCTTTACGATCGGAACGGTAAGAAGGTTGTTTCTAACAAAACGTATTATAACCTAATGTTCGTGGAAGACGAGATTGAAGATCTCGACACAGCGGCATTTTCAAAACTAATTGGAATATCTAAGGATTCCATTCGTAAGAGATTCAAGGCTATTCGCAAAAGTTTAGATCGAAAGACTCGAAGTAAGTATACGGGTAATGATACGATTGTAAATGATTACCGGAGTTATTTGCCATACTCTTTTTTAAGTGAACTTTCTGCAGATGAGGTAGCTAAAATTGCTGTTGAACTCACTAATTTTTCAGGGTTCTACGAAGAGCCTACAAGTATGAGAAATTATCCTTATCCTCATGGCGCAAATATATTTGGCTATTTAAATGAAATTCGCCCGCACGAGTTAAATGCAGACCGAAATTTTTATAGTGTTGGAGATTTTATTGGTCGTTCTGGTCTAGAAAAGTATTACGAGAAAGAACTGAGAGGACAGAAAGGTGTTCACATGATTCTTACTTCAGCGAGGGGTAGAGAGGTGGATAATTTTGCTGACGGTAAATTGGATACCAATGCTATGCAGGGACCTCCCCTTCATTTAGGTGTTGATATGGTGATTCAAGCTTATGGAGAAGAGTTGATGAAGAATAAACTAGGTTCAATAGTAGCCATAGAACCATCCTCTGGTGAGATTTTAGCTTTGGTTAGCGCACCCAATTACGATCCGAATTTGATGGTCGGAGCTAGAAATATCCGAAAAAATTACATGAAGCTATACAAGGATTCACTACAGCCATTTTTCCCAAGGCCTTTGGCAGCTGAATATCCTCCAGGATCTATTTTGAAGACGGTTCAAGCGTTAGTTGGATTGGAAGAAGGTGTTATTAGTGAGGATACAGGTTTTCCTTGTAATAAGGCGTTAGTGGGGTGTCATAATCATCCAAATGCTCAATCGGTATCGCAAGCAATTCAATTTAGTTGTAATCCTTATTTCTACTATGAAGTAAAACGTATTATTCAGCAAGGCAAGGACGATAATTTTTATAAAGATGCAGCAATCGGACTCGAGGTTTGGGAAGATTATATGCATAGTTTTGGTTTAGGAGAGCGTCCAGAAACCGACATCTTTGGTCTTCGAGGGGGAGTAATTCCGAATGTTGCTTATTACAATCGTTGGTACGGTGAATATAGATGGGCCTTCTCAACGATACGTTCAAATAGTATTGGACAAGGAGAAGTGAAGTTGACGCCTTTGCAGATGGCAAATCTTGCGGCTATTATGGCGAATAAAGGATACTACTATGAGCCTCACTTTGTTAGAAGTATAGGTGACAAAGGTCCCCTTCCACGTTTCACTGAAAAGAAATACACTAAAATAGATCCGAAACACTATGATTGTGTGCTTGAAGGTATGCGAAGAGTGGTGAACGAATCTGGCGGTACGGCAAGGCGCGCGAGAATTCACGATATAGTTGTGGCAGGTAAAACGGGTACGGCACAAAACCCTCATGGAGAGGACCATTCTGTTTTCATGGCTTATGCCCCGTATGATAATCCGAAGATAGCAATAGCAGTTTTTGTTGAAAATGCTGGTTTTGGTGGTACTTGGGCAGCTCCAATCGCTAGTCTTATGATTGAGAAATATCTAAGAGGAGAAATTAGCGAGGAGAGTAAATTAAAAGAAAAAAGAATTTTAGAAGCGGATCTTATCCATGAGTGAAAGAAGTTTAACTAAAAAGGAACAGTGGGACTGGGGAACAACTTTGATAATTGCTCTTCTTCTGATTATGGGTGTTACCAACCTTTATTCGGCTGCATATAACCCTGAACGCCCTTTTCTGTTCGATTTCGGAACACTTTATGGAAAACAGGTAATGTGGATTGGAGTAGGGATTTTCATGGGTGTTATAGCGGCTTTAATTGATGCTGATTATATAAGAAAACTCACACCTGTTGCGTTTGTTGTAGTATTGTTTCTTTTGATTGCCGTTCTGTTTACTAAACCAATTAATGGTGCTCGATCCTGGCTCGGAGTTGGTCCTTTCGGTATTCAGCCGTCAGAGTTTTCAAAATTAACGACTTCCTTGATGATAGCATATCTTATTGCACAAGGAAGGGCGAAGCAGGTTTCGCGAAAGACAGCGTTTTATGTGATAGGTCTAGTGTTGATGACGATGGCGTTAGTGCTTCTGCAAAATGATACGGGAACATTTTTAGTATTTACAGCCTTTTTCTTTGTAATGTATAGGGAAGGTATCACTTTTGACCCTATCATTTTATTTGTTTTTAATAATTTGCTGGGGTTCCGATTCAAACAAACTTGGGTAGGAGTTCATTTTATCCCTGTGCTTTTTGTGGTTGTTTTCTTCTCAATCATTACGCTTTACTTTACAGAGTCTATTCACCAATTTGCATTTTTGCCCGGTTTTGATGTTCCTGGATGGGCGTTGCTAATTGCCATACTTACCATTTTGTCTTTAGCTACTTTTTTGCTCATTCGATATTTTGCTTCGCAGCGTATCAAAAGACGTTTGGCTTCTATAACTTTGATTGTATATCTGTCTTCAGTAGGATTCGTAGGAATAATCTCATACGGGTATTTGAACGTCCTTCAATCGCATCAAAAAGACAGGATAGATCTTTGGTTAGGGAAGATAGAAGATAAGGATGGCAAGGATTATAATAGAAATCGAGCACTTGCAGCTGTAGGTTCTGGAGGTTTCTCTGGAGCAGGTTATCAAGAGGCATTATTGGCAAGTCCTCGTTCTCAACACGTACCTGAGAGTGAAACGGATTTCATATTCTCAGTTTATGCTGAAGAATGGGGCTTTTTAGGGTCTTTTGTTTTGGTTGGTTTGTTTTCGACCTTGCTCGTCCGGCTTGTGATTATAGCAGAACGCCAAAAAAGTAGGTTTGCGCGGGTTTACGCCTATGCTGTGATGACCATCGTTTTCTATCATTTTTCAATTAATGTAGGAATGAATATTGGGATTATCCCAGTAATTGGTATACCGCTTCCTTTCTTCAGTTATGGAGGTTCTTCAATGATGTCATTTATTATGATGATGTTTATTTTATTAAAACTGGATAGTCAACGAAAGGAGGTTTTATAATGAAGGAGCGGTTTCAAAAGTTTTCCCCATTTGGTCAATTAGTTGTGCTCATTCTGATGGGTGCAGTTTCTTTTTTTATTCTATCTGTGCTAATAGTTTCAGTTTGTAGCGTTCTCTATCCACAAATGCCTTTAAATGATGTACAAGTGTTACAAGATATGTATCCAGTTCAGTTTATGATGATGAACTTTGTTCCCTTTCAAGCTGGTTTTATGTTGATACCCGGTCTTGTATTTGTATTCTGGGGACCTAAGAATTTTATGCTGAATTCATGGTCTATCAAGGAAGTCATATGGTCTATATTGCTTTTTATCTCTGTATTATTGTTGTTGCCTTTTTTTAGTGAGGTCAATAATTGTATAACTGAAGAAATTGGAGTCTATCAAGCTCTGGAGCAGCAAAAGATGGTATCGGATCAACAGTTATCTAATCTATTGGGAGAGACCAATGATTTGTCTTTTCTTATGGGTGCATTAACCATTGGCTTATTGACAGGAATCGCCGAAGAATTTGCGTTTCGAAGACTGCTCATGGGGCATATGTTGAGTACTACTAATCAGTTTTGGTTAAGTTTGATCGGCAGCTCTTTTATCTTTGCTATACTCCATTTCAATTATTTGCAGTTTATACCATTATTTTCTTTTGGAATTGCATTAGGATTGATCTTTTATTACAGCGGTTCCGTTTGGTTAGGTGCCATTTTACATGCATTGAATAATATTGTAAATGTATGGTGGTTGTCAACCGCTAGTTTCCCAGAATGGATGGAAACAGTATTACCTGAAATAACAATCCCATCAACATTGCTGCTGATGGGACTGATCTATTATAAGTTCTTTAGAAAACGAACTACATCTTAATTACTGTTGACGTATATTGTATCCGTTTTTATTTCCTCTTTCTTGTGCATAATAACCGATTGTGTTGAAATTGTTATCTCCTAACAATTCACGAGCTTTAAAGATAAGCCCCATCGGTACTTTTTCATCTGCCTTGAAACAAGTGATAACATTTTCTCGTGGTGAAGTGAAATCTGCTGGTTTACTGGCAAACTTGTCTTCTTTCCATTCGTCAATGTGTTCAATGCCATCCTTATGAATAATTCCATCATATTGAATAGCTATACCTTTTTCAAATTTCGATGCATCTCCACTAAGTGGT
>CBFHXS010000098.1:0-9512 GCA_965659845.1 Brumimicrobium sp. | reverse complement strand
TACCGTTTGAAACTACACCCCTAATCTTACGTGGGGGAAGATTCATGAGTACACTTACTTTTTTACCAACGACTTCTTCTGCATCGTAATGTTCTGCAATACCCGAAACAATAGTTCGCTTATCAAGACCAGTATCAACAGTTAGCTCGAGTAACTTGTCTGCTTTTTTTACCTTTTTCGCAGAAAGTATTTCCCCAACCCTCACGTCCATTCCTAAAAAGTTTTCAAACGAGATATCTTCTTTTTGTGGTTCGTGACTAGTGTCTTCTACTGGCGCTGCATTTTGCAATATTTCTTGTTCTTCCTCAACAAAAGTATCCTCTATTTTTTCAAATAAAATGCTTGGCTTGTTGATTTTATGACCAGCAGAAATAATATTCGTTTGCCCTACCTGATTCCAGTTGAAGCTATCTATAGCGAGAAAAGTTCTTATTTTATGAGCTGTAGCAGGTAAAAATGGATCTAGTAAAATTGAAAGATTTGCTGTAAGCTGAAGTGCAATATTCAAAATTGTCTTTACACGTTCAGGGTCAGTTTTGATCAATTTCCAAGGCTCTGTTTCGGCTAGGTATTTATTACCCAAGCGAGCAAGTCCCATTACCTCTGCTTGTGCTTCACGAATCTTATAATTGTAAAGTTTTTCTTCAACATTTTTTGGGGTGTTCTTTATGGATTCAAGCACATTCTGATCTTCCGTAAGAAGTTCACCACACTCAGGTATTTCTCCGTCGTAATATTTTTTGGTAAGTACCAGGGCTCTATTGATAAAGTTCCCAAGAACATCAGCAAGCTCGTTGTTTACGCGAGCTTGAAAATCATTCCAAGTAAATTCACTGTCTTTGCTTTCGGGCGCAATTGAAGTTAATGTATATTTTAACTCATCGATCTTATTTGGATGTCTTTCAAGGTATTCATGAAGCCAAACCGCCCAGTTTCTTGAAGTTGAGAACTTGTCCCCCTCTAAATTCAAGAACTCGGAAGCCGGAACATTATCGGGAAGAATGAATTCGCCATGTTCCTTCAATAAAATTGGGAAGATTATGGCATGAAACACAATGTTATCCTTACCAATGAAATGAACGAGTTTTCTACCTCCAGTCCAGTAATTTTTCCAGTCTTTACCTTCTTTCTCTGCCCAAGCCTTTGTCGCTGAGATGTATCCGATCGGAGCGTCTAACCAAACATAGAGCACTTTTCCATCAGCACCTTCTATTGGCACAGGAATCCCCCAATCCAAATCACGTGTCATTGCTCTAGGCTGCAAGCCTCCATCAATCCAACTCATGCATTGACCCACAACTTGTTTTCTCCATTTTTTTGGATCGTGCTGTTGTATCCCTTCGAAATTACCTTCTTTAATCCATTCAGACAGCCATTTTTCGTGCTTTTCCATTGGTAAGAACCAGTGTGTAGTTTCTTTAAGTACGGGCTGTTGCCCACTTAATTTTGACACGGGATTTATCAAATCATTGGGACTCAATGCTGAGCCACATTTTTCACACTGATCTCCATAGGCTTCTGCAAATCCACACTTTGGACATTCTCCAGCAATATATCTATCGGCTAAAAATTGATTATATTCTTCATCGTAATATTGCTCATTCGTTTGTTGAGTAAAAGAACCTTTATCATAAAGTTTCTTGAAGAAGTCTTGAGCTGTTGATTTGTGAACTTCAGTAGATGTTCTGTGAAAGATATCGAAGTTAATTCCAAATTTTTCAAAAGAATTGGCTAGAATAGAGTGATATTTATCTACAATTTCTTGAGGTGAAACACCATCTTTTTTAGCACGCAGTGTAATTGCTGCTCCATGTTCATCACTTCCGCAAATGAAAGCAACATCATGTTCTTTATGACGTAAAAACCGAACAAATATATCTGCCGGAAGATAAACTCCTGCTACGTGTCCCAAGTGCAACGGCCCATTAGCATAGGGCAAAGCTGCTGTAATTGTATATTGCTGTTTCTCCATTGAAAATTTCCTTTGTGGATGTCAAAGATAATGGAAAGCTACAATTGAGACGAAGTAGAATTAATCAATCTTCTTCATATTCTTCTAATCCGTAATTTTCACCTTTTTCGGTGGCAGGAACACCCTCGATTAACCATTCAGGAGCAGGTTTACCTTGAAGGTAATAATCAAAGAACTGTCTCATTCTTATACTAAGGTCCATTCTATTCGCATTTTTCATGAGGTTGTGTTGATCTCCATTATAGTTTAGCATCCACACTGGTTTATTCAACCTTTTCATAGCAGTGAACATTTCAATTCCTTGGTACCACGGTACAGCTCCATCACCATCATTATGCATAATCAATAGCGGCGTATTAATCTTTGGAACCCCAAATAATGGAGAGTTCTCTCTATATAATTCAGGAGCCTCCCAAATTGTTTTTCCAATTCTACTTTGTGTTCTTTCGTATTGAAACGCCCGATTTAGTCCAGAACCCCAACGAATCCCACCATAAGCAGAAAACATGTTGCTTACTGGTGCTCCAGCCATTCCAGCTGCGTAACGGTCTGTCATCGTTACTAACTGAGCAGTTTGGTAACCACCCCATGACTGTCCTTGAAGCCCCATTCTTGTACTATCGATATTTGGGTAAAGTTCAAGAACATGATCCGTTCCACTTAGGATACAATCGTATGCACTTTTTGCTGGGTGACCAGGGGTATATCGAACATCTGGAATAAAAACAATATATCCCGCAGATGTATACTCCGTTGCATAAATTATGGATGCCGTTGGTTTTGGTATATAGTGATTATGTTTACGCTGTGTATACAGTTCGTAGAAATACACTAACATTGGATAACTTTTAGTGCTATCGAAATTTTCTGGTTTATATAGCAATCCGTCTAGCTTTCTTCCCTCATAGGAAGTCCATGAAACCTTTTGGACAGTTGGCCAGATATAATCACTTTGTTGAGGATTGGTAACAGAAATCTTTTTTGGTGATTTAAACTCCGAATTAGTTAGATAAAGATCTGGATAATCAGTAACGTTCATTTGTCTAAAAATGAGTTCGTTACTATCTTCTGCTTTGTTCAACCCCAGAATTTTGTGATTCGATGCGTATAAAAGATTTAGCTGTGAGTGATTTTCATGTCTTTCGTAGTTATAAATCGACTCGTCCATCGTTTCTTGATTGATAGCGTGGATATACGTTTTATTTAAATCGATATATGTACTATCATAACCCCATCTTCGCAAGCGAAGCTCAGTATTCATATACTCACCTTTTTGCTCTGTTAACGAGACGAGCTTTCTACCAGCAAAATTATACGTCCAAACGTCATACTTACTATGTAAAACAACTTCTGTAGGGCTTAGGAATCCTGCAACACCAATAGGGCCTGCTTTATGCGGCATCCCATTTATATCGCGCTTCCATTCAATTGAATCTTTGATGAAGCAAGTCATGCAATCTGTTTCTCCTGAAAGTGTATTCTTAAAATAGTAGTTATTGCTATCACTAACGAAATAGACGAAGTACTTTCCATCTGGCGAAATGCCTTGACTGTAGTTAACCTCTTGACCGATTAGTTTCCGCTCACCCGTGTTAAGGTTGACAGTATAATAATCACTAGGCCAAGGGAACGACCAATTGTAGCTATGCGCATACCTTTCATTGCTCATACCCATTGCAAAATTTCCATCTCCTTTATCGATTAGCCGGACATTTAGAGTATCGTCTTCTAACTGGATTAATTTATTCTCTTTAATATGAAGTACAGTGTAATAGCTGTCTTTTTCGTCTCTCTTCTTTTCTAACAGCTGTTGGGGCTGTAGGCGATTATTTTTGTAGTGCCACACATCTAACTTGGCTTTCTCACTTTCCAAAAGACTATCTTCCACCACTTCTTCAGGAAGAGCTTCCAAGCCTAAGAACAAACGTTTTTCATTTTTAGAAAATCGAGGGGAGAAGTTTCCGCTTACATTCAGAGGACGTTCGAGGTCACTGCGCTCAGAATGAACAATACGTGAAGCCATGTTTTTATCTTTTGGCCATAAGTAAAGCGAATTTATTTTATTGTCACTTGTATCAGTTGAAGCAATAAAAGCAAAGAAGTTTCCTTTTTCACTAAAGCTCATTGATGATACTTCCGTGAAATATTCATCATGCGTACTTAATTCTAGAGAAGATAAATCGAGAAGGTGTACACTAAAACTATCAGCTTTATCAATAGAAAGATGGGTTATTACGCTTAGCGCTTTTCCATTTTTAGTAAAGTCATATTTGACTACGTTTTTGATCGTTTTTGACTCACCACCAAGCAGGTTTTCAATGAATAACGTTTCTCCTTCACTGGTCACAGGCAGCTCTTCTTTTTTCTTTCCGAAGAGTTTACACTTCTTCTTCTTCTTTTCAATTGATTTAATTGAATCTGATGGCAGCCTATATGCGAATAATGAGCCCCGGTCCGCGACTTTAAAATCGATAAGGTTTGCGATTGTTCTTAAACTGTCTTTATCGAGGTATAATATGCCTAAGGTGTCTTTCACCCATTTTTCCTTTTTTACTTTTTCTAATTTTAAATTTCTAATGGTGTCATAGCCTGGGTGGATAGAAAACAATAAAACGTCAGAATCATGACTAAAGCGAGCGTTATTACCTCTTGATATTGAGTCGTGTTGATTTGTTTTCGTGTTTATCCAATGCAAAAAGCCATCGCCTCTATGCGGGTTGATTTCGAAACTTACGAACTTTCCATTATCTGAAATCTTTGAACTTTTCAAGGATTTCCAATCGTTATAAACAGTATGGTCAATTGCTTTTTTTTGAGCGATTACTGCAACAGATAAAAGAATTAGACAAGATAAAAGGAATGTTTTTTTAATCATAGAAAACGAGTTGTAATTATTCACTTAGGTATCCTTTACAGAATTAACGTTAGTAACGAAAATAATTAAAATTACTTGTACAACAATCTATACTTGAAACCCGATAGGTGTGAAATATTGAAAACAATCAGTATTTTAGTCAGTTTAAGTAAACCTATGACAATGAAGATAGCTGTATTCCTATTTATATTTTTTAGTTCTTTTGTGGTGATGGCTCAACCGCTTTGGATGAGGTATACAAGTATATCTCCTAATGGCGATTATATACTGTTCTCTTATCAGGCGGATCTCTATAAAGTTAAGGCAGAGGGAGGCACAGCTATTCCATTGACTCAATTTGAGGGAAGAGACTTTATGCCCGTTTGGTCTCCTGATGGGAATAAGGTCGCTTTTGCTTCTGATCGGTATGGAAACTATGATGTTTTTATAATGAATAGTGATGGAAGTAATTTGAAAAGACTAACGTATCATTCTTCAAGTGATTATCCTTATTCCTTTTCCGCGGATGGTCAATCTGTTATATTTAGTTCAACAAGACTCGATAATGCGGAGAGTGTTTACTTTCCCTATAGAGGACTTCCAGAAGCTTACAGTGTTTCTATAAATGGGAGTGAACCAAATCAGATCACATCCGTCCCAATGGAAGAGATGAATATCAACCCTAAAACGGGAAAATGGTTATATCAGGATAAAAAAGGCTACGAAAACGAATTTAGGAAACACCATACATCATCTGTGACTAGGGATATCTGGCTTTATGATCCTGAGAAGAAAGTGTATTCACAATTGATTAGTCGTCCAGGTGAAGATCGAGACCCAGTATGGATTGACGGCAAATCATTTTACTATTTGAGTGAAGAGTCTGGCACTTTCAATATATGGAAGTACTCTATTCCATCTCAAACGAGTGAACAAGTTACGTTTTTTAAGGACCATCCTGTTCGTCATCTCTCAATGAGCATAAATGAAAAGCTATGTTTTAATTATCATGGTGAGGTATATGTTTTGAACCGAGGAGGAGAACCTTCAAAACTGGATATATCTATCGAAACTGGAAATAGAAACAAGTCCTACTCTATATTAGATAAGCGCTCTGGCGTTTCAGAATTTGATATTTCTTCAAGCGAAGAAGAGATATGCTTTGTACTTAGAGGAGATGTTTTTGTGGCAAGCCTGGAGTCAGGAATAACAAAACGAATCACAAACACTCCGTATCAGGAGAGAAGCGCCAGTTTTTCTCCTGATGGAAGATCTATCATTTATGCTGCAGAAAAGGATGGCCACTGGGGGATTTACAGTTCATCAATAAAACATGATGAGGAAGATTTATTTTTTAGCGCAACAGTGCTGAATGAAAAAACCATCGTCTCAGATACGAATGAAAACTTTCTGCCAAAATATAGCCCCGACGGAAAGAGAGTGGCTTTTTTGTCTGAAAGAACTGAAGTTAAAATCATAGAACTTGATTCTGACAAGGTAATAACTATTTTGCCAAAAGAGATGAACTATTCTTATTCTGATGGTGACCAATATTATGATTGGTCGCCAGATGGAAACTACCTTTTAGTAAACTTTTTAATGCCTAATAGTTGGATATCGCAGGTAGGATTGATTTCAACTGATGGAAAAGGAGAGGTGCTCAATTTAACCGAATCTGGTTATGGAGCCTCTGGTGGCACGTGGATGATGGAAGGAGAAGCAATGATCTATTACAGTGGTAGAAATGGGATGAAAAACCACGCAAGCTGGGGTTTTCAAGGTGATGTATATGGGATGTTCTTTACTCAAGAGTCCTATGACAGGTTTGACCTTAGTGAAATGGAATTAAAGCTATTCAAGGAAAAAGCCAAGAAGAAGAAAGAAGAAGAGGATTCTAATTCAGAGGATTTCAGTGATTTAGAAATTGATTTTAATGGTTTAAAAGACCGAAAGAGAAGGCTAACGATACATTCATCAAATCTAGGAGGTGCTATCCTCACTAATAATGGTGAACAGCTTTACTACTTAAGTAAATTTGAAAAAGGTTATGATCTTTGGGTTCATAATATTTACAAGAACGAAACCAAGATTGCTAAAAAATTGAACGCACGGTCAGCAGGAAATCTTAAGCTTAGTAAAGATGGAAAAGAACTCTTCTACATTTCGAATGGTTCACCACAAGTTATGACGTTACAAGGTGCTAAAGCTGAAAAGATTTCCTTTAGTGCAGATGTTGAGTTAAAACCAGCTCAGGAGCGCACGTATATTTTTAATCATGCGTGGAAACAAGTAGAGGAGAAGTTTTATAAACAGGACTTACATGGAGTTGACTGGGGTTTTTACAAAGAAGCGTATGAAAAGTTTCTACCTTTCATTAATAACAATTATGATTTTGCAGAAATGCTGAGCGAATTACTCGGAGAGTTAAATGCTTCTCACACAGGCTGCAGTTATAGACCAAGGAGAAACAATTCGGATCAAACATCTTCTGTTGGCCTTATTTTCGATCATGAAACCCAGGGGTTGGGACTTAAAATCGCAAGAATTATTCAGAATGGTCCTGCCGACTTTAATAAGAAGGTGCAGGAAGGTGATGTTTTAGTTGCCATAAACAATGTAGCATTATCCAATGAACGAACCCTGGCCATGTTAATGAATAGACTTGTTTCAAAACAAACACGTTTCACTTTTAAAGGTAAAGAAGGGAAGTATGATGTTACACTTAAACCTATTTCTCAAAGAGCATTAAATGGTTTGATTTATAATCAATGGGTAAAAGATAGAGAAGAGCAAGTGGACTCTTTATCGAACGGCCGTTTAGGGTATGTGCATGTAAAGGGGATGAACGATGCTAGCTTTAGGGTTGTTTATGATAATGCATTAGGAAAATACAATAATAAAGAAGGCCTTATCGTCGATACTAGATTTAACGGCGGAGGATGGTTGCATGATGACCTTGCAACATTTTTAAATGGAGAAAAATACTTTGAACTTTCCCCAAGAGGTCAAAGTCTCGGAGTTGAGCCCATGTTTAAATGGTATAAACCCTCTATTGTTCTCATGGGAGAGGGTAATTACTCAGATGCACACATGTTTCCAGAAACTTATAAGGCGCTAGGTATAGGAAAGTTGGTAGGAATGCCAGTACCCGGAACAGCCACTGCTGTCTGGTGGGAAACACAGATTGATCGAACCTTGGTATTCGGGATTCCTCAAGTTGGAGTTAAGATTAATGATGGAAGATATCTTGAGAACAAGCAGTTAGAGCCAGATGTGAAAGTTGCAAATAGTCCAAAGGAAGCTATTAGAGGAAAAGATGAACAAATTGAGGAGGCAGTGAACGTACTTTTACAAGATTAATCATGAGTTTTGTTAATTTAGAGTATGTTTCCAACCTTTTTGTTAAGATCACCGTTTTATGAAGTAATACAAGGTGTTTGTTAACATTTTGTTACTAAACTTTTTTATATATTTGATAAAAATTAAAGAATTATGAAGAAAATTTACTTTTTAGCATTGACTTTGATGGTCGGATCGGTAAGTTTCGGTCAGACTGTTACTAAGATGAGTCAGACTGTCAACAAATTTGACGCACCACGCGTTGAAAACAGTTCTAACGTGCAAACTAAGGCATTAGGTGTTAACCTTTACAGCAGTACATTTGATACTCCAGCAGACTGGACTACTGGAGGAGACGGAGCTCAAGGAGACTGGGTTATCGGTGCAAATGCTGATATTCCAGATGCAGTTGATTACATGGGCGCTATGGCGTCTACAACAGTAGCGGATGAATTTGCGTTTTTCGATGGAATACAGTATCTCTTAAATGGTCCTGTAGAAGTACAAAATGCATGGATTGAAATGACGAACTCAATAGACTGTTCGGCATATGCTCGTGTGATTTTATCATTTGAGCAGCGATATAGAGCATTTAATTCAGATGTGACTTACGCCGAAGTTAGTTTGGACGGAGGAACAACATGGGTTGATGCTACAGATGTAAACCCAGATGTAGTGGGTAACGGAGATCCAGTTCAAAACCAAAAATTCATCGAATTCACAGTGAATAATTCAAACCAAGTTAAATTCCGTTTTCGTTGGAATGAAACAACTGCTGACAACTCTTTCGGTAGTGGATATGGATGGTTCGTTGATGATGTAAATGTTAATTCTCTACCGGATAACGATATTGAAGTGACTAATTTAACTTATGGAACTGCAGGTTTATATTACTTCCAGATTCCAGAAAACCAGATTGCACCTATCGACTTCTCTGCAAATGTAAGAAACGCAGGTATTGATCAGCAAACAGGAGTTCAACTTGAAGTGACTGAAACAGGAGGTTCAAATTATGTAGGAACTTCTCCTGCCGCAACTATTGCATCTGCAGGAACAGATTCTTTAGTGGTATCACCTGCCTTTACTCCAAGTGGTCAAGGATCGTATAGTTTTGATTTTCTTATATTAAATGATTTGGTTGATGATATTCCAGCGAACGATCTAATGGAGAGCTATACAGTTGAAGTAGGTCAAGACATCTACGCTAGAGACGAAGGAACAGCTGATGGAGGTCTTTCAGGTTCTGGACTTACACCTCCAGTAACTGTAGAAATGGGACCTTTATTCGATATCTTCACTGCAGATGATCTTTACGCAATTGATGTAACGTTAGGTGGTACAGTTGAT
>CBFHXS010000097.1:0-9605 GCA_965659845.1 Brumimicrobium sp. | reverse complement strand
ATTTACAGCAACGTTTTGACTAATAGCTCCTGTTGTATCAGAATCTTGACCATACCACGAACCGCCTAAATAGCGCAGTCGAATGTCAAAGGAAAAAGCCGAACCATAATTTTGGTTAAGCGAACCGCCAAAAATAAACCCGGCTCCTAAAGGAAATCGGCCTTGCACGTTTTCCACATCTGACGTATGCCATGTTCTTCCAATGTTGAAACCAAAATAGATGTTGGAGTTATTATCATAGTCAAACTTCTGAGCGGTGCTCATGAAGATGGTACCTATTATCAAAACAATAAGGGATAGACTTTTTTTCATAGTATCAGTTTTTATCATCTCAAGTAATGCAGTTATTGTGCCAAAAATATTCTTCGTAAATTTAATAGCATATTTTATGAATTACAACAATTCTCTTGATACTTGCGACTATATACATGCAATAAAAGTCTTTTTAATAATTAATCAGTTGTATTTTTGAGCGATAAATTAATTGTATTTTCGTTGTTGGAACATTTTGATATATGCCCAGAACTATTTTTCTCTTCATTCTTTTGTTCTCCTTTGACTTTAGTGTTTCGAGTCAAGAAACATATGATAATTGTGCAAACGCCTTTCAACTGTGCCCCTCAACTACAGTAAGCCTCAATAATATTGGGGCTTCAAGCACGCTTTGCAACAATTGTGAAGATGATTTCAATTTTTGTTTTGCCGGAGAAAACACAGTCTGGATGACCTTTAATACGAATGATGTAGGAGGAGATATAACCGTTGACTTTTCAAATATACAGTTTGAGAATAATGCCGGTCAAGGAACAAATTTACAGGCTACAATTATAGAAGCTACTGTGCCATGTGTTTCTTCATCTTATACCGTTGTTTCGAATTGCGAAAACAGTGTGAATGCGCCTTTCAGTTTAGCAGCTGCAGGGTTACCAGCGAATACAACATATTATGTTATAGTCAATGGTGAAATGGGAGCTTCATTAAATGCGGAGGCTGAGTTTGATGTTTTCCTTTCAGGTGATGGGGTAGAGTTAGCCCCTGCGTTTTCAATTGGAACGTCTTCTACAACAATTTGTAATGGAAATCAAGTGTTAATTAATGCTTTTACAACCGCTTGTAATGATTCCTCAACTTTTTCTTGGTTTGTCAACGGAGTTGAAGTTGCACAAACGGCAGAGGCACAATTTATAGTAACTGACCTTCAGAATGGAGATGAAGTGACTGCACAAATTACTTGTTTCGAAAATTCCGCTTGTCCGCGTACGCTTAGCAGTAACACTTTACCGTACACTGTTTTAGATTTTGAATTAGATGCAGGTCCAGATCTGTCAATAGAACAAGGTGAATCAGTACTTCTACAAGGGTCAAGTGATGTGACAGATGTTATTTGGACACCATCAATAAACATGAGCGATGCATCCGATATAACTCCGGCAGTTAATCCAAGTCAAACAACAACGTATTTCCTGACTGGAGACAATGGTATTTGTACCATTACGGATGAGGTAACGGTTTTCGTTACGAATTCTCTAGAAATCCCAAACACCTTCTCTCCAAACGGTGATGGTGTTAACGAGACTTGGGAGATACTAGGAATAGAAAAATATCCGAATTGTAATATTCAAGTGTATACACGTTGGGGACAATTGGTTTTTCAAACTACAGGATATTCAGTAAGTAAGCGATGGGACGGAACATCAAAAAACGGAAAGGAGTTGCCGTCTTCAGCATATTACTATGTCATTAACTTAAGGAGTGATGATTTCCCTGACCCGATAAAAGGAACCGTATCGATTATTAAATGAGAAAGCTGATCGTCATATCAACTCTTTTAGTGGCTTCTATTGCTTTTGGACAGCAAGTAGCACAATACTCTCAATGGTCTTTCAACCAATTTGCAATCAATCCTGCATTATCGGGAGTTAAAAGATGTTTGGATGTACGCACCGCTTATAGAGCTCAATGGGCTGGTTTTGAAGGTGCTCCTCAAAGTGGGCTTTTCACCATTAATGCCCCACTTACTAAAAAAAGGAAACGACTCAATAGTTCTTTCCATGGATTGGGAGGTAAAATAGAAAGAGATCAGTTCGGAAGTTTTAATAATTTCACTATTAGTCTTGCATATGCATTACATTTTCCCATTGATAGAGATAAAAGATTGAGCTTTGGGGTTTCTGGAGGTGTCCAGCAATTCGGTTTCGATCAAACACAAGCAACCACAATTGAACCTGATCAGGCTGTGGCTCAATCAGGGAATAGTTTTTTGTTCCCTTTGATTGGTTTTGGGGGCTGGTTCAATACGGATGAATACTATATTGGGGCTGCTGTAGATCAAATTGCTAAGAATGACTGGGGAGATGATATTGGTATCGCCGCGAGGTTTAGGTTGCACACTAAGATTCAGGCAGGAACCAAGTTCTCTATAGATGATGAAAAAACATTACTGCCGGGTATTTTAGTGAGGATTCCCCCAGCTGGACCAGCAAGTATTGATTTAAACCTGATGATCGATTTCAGCAATACGTTTATGTTTGGTCTTGGTTATAGAAATGTTGATGCTTTCATTGGTTTTTTCAAGGTGAACATAAAGCAATTTTCGGTTGGGTACAGCTTTGATTTCATTACTTCCGATATCCGTGGAGGAAATTTCCATACACATGAACTCTCTTTGCACTATTCAGGTTGTAGGCGAGGCCCTAGATCAAGAAGTGCTTGTCCTCTATTTGAGTAGTTAAATCATTCCTTTAGATTTCAATTCTAAGTACTTATTGAGTGTGTTTACAGATAAAAGATTAGGTTTTGTAAGTACGGTTTGGATTCCGTTACGGTTCAATTCTCGCGCAATTCTTTTCTTTATATTGATCACATCTTCAGCAAGACTAGAAACATAAATATCCCTGACTGTTGAAGGCTGATTTGTTACCGTGTCTTGTAGGGTAGTGTTTTCAAAGAAAATAATAACTAGAACGTGTTTTTTATTGAGGCGTTTAAGCAAGGGTAAAGCTCTCCTCATGGATAGTTCTGTCTCAAAGTTCGTATACAACATGAGCAGAGAGCGTGAAGGAATTCCTCTTTGGACTGTTTGATAAAGCAACGGATAGTTCGCTTCTAAGAATTTTGTTTTTTGTGCATATAAACTATCTAAAATTCGCTGTAAATGTCTGCCACCACTGTGTGCAGGAAGTCGCGTCCCCATTTTATCTGCAAAAGTAAACAGCCCCACTTTATCACCTTTACGAAGTGCAATATTTGAAAAGACCAAGGAACTATTGATAGCATGATCGAGCAAAGTGGGCCCCTCAAACTCATGTTCCATTGCTCGTGATTTATCAATAATAGAATATACGGATTGAGAGCGTTGCGCCTGGTATTGATTTACCATTAATTCTGACTTACGAGATGTTGCTTTCCAGTTTATGGTTCTGATGTCATCTCCCTGAACATAATTTTTTATTTGCTCGAATTCGTTGTTGTGACCTATTCTTCTGATTTTTTTAATACCCCTGTCCTGGCTTTGTTGGTTGAACATTAAAAACTCATATTTTTTCATTTGAATCACAGAAGGGTAAACATCAGAAGTTTGAGAGGCTTCCAAGATTACTCTTCTTTTCACTAAGCTTAAAAAACTGCGCAAGAAAATATGCACATTACCCCATTCGTATTCTCCTCTTCTTGTAGGTCTAAAAGTATATGATATTACAGTCTTTCTTTTTGGTAACAAGGTCTTCGTGAAAGATAAGCTTCGGGCTTGCATCTCAATGGGAGGTTCATCATAAAGGGTAATGAAAAAGGGTTGATTTGCTTTGCTCTTGATGCTTAGTTTTACTTCTATTGGATCACCAAGGTTTAGCCGATCAGGAAGTATTCTTACCAACATAACAGGCGTTTTGTTTCCAAACAAAATAAGTCCGTCTAATATCGTAAGGGTTAGTAATACGATGATTCCAAACTGTCCAACATACAGTAACCAATTTACGTAATAGCCCATCAATACCAAAATGGCACAGACAGCTATTCCTATAAAAAAGATGCGCGATATGTATAAAGATTTAAACATCTCTTATCTTGGGACTTCGATCTCCTGTAGAATTTGATCAACGAGTTCAGTTGTTGTAGTTCCTTCCATTTCTGCATCAGGAGTAAGAATGAGTCTGTGATTTAACACATGAACAGATACGAACTGTATGTCATCTGGAGTTACAAACCCCCTTCCTCTAATAGCAGCAATCGCTTTGGCACTTTTTAATATCGCCAATGAAGCACGTGGTGATGCACCTAGGTAAATTTTACCGTGATTTCTCGTTTTATCAACCAGTTGAGCAACATATGAAACAAGGGCGTCTTCAATGACAACGTCTTTAACCATTTGTTGAACTTTCTGAATATCATCGCTATTCAAAACAGATTTAATACTGTCCAAAGACGGTGTTTTTATATTGTTTTTGTATCGATGTAAGATCTTTACTTCATTTTCAAGGGATGGATAATGTAAGTTAATTTTGAAAAGAAAACGATCTAACTGAGCCTCTGGAAGATTGTAAGTTCCTTCTTGTTCGATAGGATTTTGCGTCGCGATGACAAGGAATGGGAATTCCATTTGATACTCTTCACCATCATAAGTAATCTGTCTTTCTTCCATGACTTCAAAAAGTGCTGCTTGCGTTTTCGCAGGAGCTCTATTGATTTCATCGATCAGCACGATATTTGAAAAAATCGGACCTTTCTTAAATGAGAAAGTGGATTCTTTCATGTTGAAAACAGAGGTTCCAATAACATCAGACGGCATAAGGTCTGGTGTGAATTGAATTCTCGAAAAGTCCACATCCAAAGCTTTTGAAAGTACTTTTGCCGATAGCGTTTTTGCAACTCCAGGAACTCCCTCCAAAAGAATGTGACCTGCAGAGAAGATACCCGTCATTAATAATTCAACCATTTCTTCCTGACCAACAATATAGTCGCTCAATTTTAGACGAATGTCATTTACTTTTCCTGCCAGCCAGACCAATTCTTTGTTCGATTCTTCATACGGGAGTTTTTCGGAAATAGAGGCAGAACTTTCTACCATATCGTCATTAGATTTGATTTCATCCGAATCATCTACAGAGGATTGTTCTTGAGCTGAACCAGCCGTTTCATTCTCCTTCGTATTATTCGTTTCTTCAGGCTCATTTTCTGGTTTGTACTTATCATGTTCTTCCATAGTACTATGAATTAAGTTTATTTTTTAATGCTTTAACAGTTTGATGATATTCTGGGCTGACCAAATTTAAGTTGATGACGATTGAACCGCCACTAAAAAGCTTAAACCTCATTAAATCACCGTCTTGAACGATACTTTTAAGTTCCTTGAAAGTAATCTTTTTTGATGGTTTTAGTAGTGGTAAATAAGTAAAGTGATCGGAATGAATTTTGAGAATTGGAAGGCTGAACATTCTCGCACCTATAGCTAGTGTTATGATTCCGAAAGGCCAGAGAAGAATTCCCAAACCAATGCTTGATGACAACAAAATGAATCCAAACACGATTAATAAGACCCCAGCTGCAATTATTCCGGTGGATTGAGTTTTAGATCGATAGACAAAAATTGTTTGGTTTTTAACTTTTTCTCTGACTTTTTCATCCCAAATTCCGGATTGAAAATAGAACTCTCGTTGCAGTTTATTTACCTTAGACAAGAAGTTGTTACTAATATCCATTTTAGTCTCCAAAAGCTTGAGTAACTCTTCAATTTTAGCCTGATCTACTCCCGACTTTTTTGACAACGCCTCGAGAGGCTTCTCATTTTTTCGATGTCCAAGGTCAATATAAAAATGACGGTATACTGCGCTGTAAAAATTCTTCCGCATTACTTTCAACATTTTTGGAGCTTTATTACCTTCAAAATAGATCCCTGCCAGCGTATCAACAAAGGAGAAACCTGTATTTTTCGTTTGTCTCAATGCAGGAACGACAGGACGCTCTCTTTTACTTCTGAATAGAAAATAGAGTAGCAGTCCGAATACTGCGATGATGAATGCCCATCGGAATGACTGAAACTTAAAGAGTTCAGTAAGTAAACCATTATCCTCCATTCCTTCTGATGAATCAATATTGTATTCAACCGGTTCGTAACGTGCAAACGTCAACCATTGAATCTTTGGTTTATCCAGGTGAGAAAGCACTTCTTTTAGATAATCCTTCCCCTCTTTACGTAAAAGCTGAAAATTGGTAAAAACGACTGGGTTTAGATGAAGCAGTACTTCACCTTCACCATATTCAACAGAAAGAAATATAGGTGAGTCAAAAGCTGTTGACTTGGTAATGTCTTGTTTGGATATTTTCTGAGTATCAAATAGGTCCCAGACCTCGGACAACGTATCTTGTTCATAGATGAAATACATGTCATAGGTGTTTTTTTCCGCAACAATTGGAGCAACTTGTGCAGTATTAAATGTAATCGGATATTGGTTAAATAACCTAGAATACAAATACTCTGGGATGTTCTCAGAGCATAGAAAAAGATCGTTTCCTCTTGATACACCTTCTAAAAGTTGGTCGACCTCTCGATTAGTCAGTGTGAAATCTAGCCCAACGTACATGTAAAGCGATGAGTCCAATTTGCTTATTGAATCGAGCAGGGAATAGTCTTTGTACTCGTTAAACTCTGAATACTGGCCGCTTGAAGTAATGAGCTCTTCAAAAACATACAGACCATAAGGATCTCTACTATTTAGGGAAAGTTGGGGTTCCCAACGATTAGACTTGTAAGCAGGTTCGGGGTTGTTTTTATCGACAACCTTGTCATTACTCGATGAGTTTAGAAAAAACACAAGTAGAACACCTACAACAGCTATTGTAGCAATAATATATATGAGGTTTTTCTTACTCATTATTTAATTGCTTTAAGAACCGTTGATAAAACTTAAGAACATTATCAAAGGCAGGCTTTTCAGGTATGTTTTTGCCATACCATACCCATTCGAATACACGAATACTCTTGTCGAAATCCTCTCTCTCCTCTCTTGCGTTCATTTCAAGGAGGTAATTGTAGTTTGTTTTCTTTTTTTCCCAAACGATCCAGTTTTTTTCAACCAGCGCTTTGAGATTCATGGTGTATAGTATCCGTACCGCTAATCGATAGTCTTCTTTCTCAATAGCTTCGTCTAGGTCAATTTCAAGCTGAGAACGCTGGATAGTGGAGGGGTCAAGATCTTCCTCCTCGTAATTTGCGGGAGTCACGACTTCATCTTTACTTTTATTGGCATTTTTGAAAAAGAGGTGATAGATAATAATTGCGAGAAGAATTACACCTATAGCAATAAACAAGAACTTCCAAAAAGAGCCACTTGTTCCATCAAAATCAGGGCTATCCCAGTCTGGAGCATCTATATCAGGTGCATCGGTATCCGGCTTCGAAAGATCGTCAAGCTGATCTTTTTCAACATCCTTGATTCGTCGCTCAACTCCTTTTTCTGTGCCGTTTTTGTACCTTTTCTCTCGAGAGTAAACAATATCTTCATCTGAAGGCTTTGCAGGGTTAAAGCTTCCAGATTGCAGGGGATTACCACCTTCATTCATGTTAGGTGGGCTGCTATATCTATTTACCGGACCGTCAGGATTATTTGAAGGAACGTATTCAATGCGTTCATTCATTTGCTTCCATCTTTTATCAACGGAATCGGTGTCTTGAGCAAAGATTACTTTTGAAAACATCAAAGCAGACCAAACGGCGATATAAAAAACTAACGATCTATTCATCGTAGTCAGCTCTTGATTCTTGAGTTTTGCTTCGTTTTCCAAACTTCTCAAATGCACGATAGAGTCCAGTTGCATTTACCTCCTCTCGTGCCGTATAAAAGATGAACCCTGAAGCTATAAAAAAGAGAGGGACGATCAACAATAAGAAAGACGTATAGATTATCTGTCTAAGTAGGTTTACAATCTCGGTATGATAAGAGGTGTATTCCATCAATATGGGTTGCAAGAAACCAAAGAACCAATCTAGTAAGTCATTCATTAGAGGTTGGTTAGAAGGACCTTCCTGAATGGATAACGCGAAAGCGAAAGGCTGAGATAGAAAAAACACACTTAATGAAAGTACAAGTAAAGTGACGAATCCTTTGGCCCAATGTCTCGAAGCAAAATCAAAACCTTCACGCGCTGCCTTTTTAGAGTTGTTGAGCCCCATACTAGATGGAAGTATGAAAAAGAAAGGAGCAATAAACACTAGAGGCAGTTGAATGTAAAAAGGGACATAAAGCAGAATTAAATAAAGAGGAATCATCCCTAGAATAATTTTTCCTAGGTGTTTTCTCAAATAGTTTAAAAATTCTAAGTCAGAATGATTTCCCTTATCGGTTTTAAAAGCATAAAAGAGCGTGCTTGCATATATAGAAATAGGGATTATCCAAAATACAGAAACAATCAAATCCGATAAACCATTGAATGTACTGGAATAAATATTTCCAAAAAGGATAGAGAGTTGGGAAGCCCAATCGAAATAATAAAATGTATTCTGATCATCCCAATGGACATAGTTTTGATAAATTGCTATGATGAGCACCAAGGGAACAACAAATTTTATATTTAGCTTCCAAAACAAAGGGAATTGAATGCGGTAGAACTGAAAAGTGTCCCGCAATACATCTGCATTTTTTCGAATGATATGGTAGTCAAATGTTTTCCTTGTCAGAGGATTTACTTCGGGGGCTTCATTTACACGATGCGGATATTTACGTGCGATGAGAATAGGATAAACGATATAGTAGAACAGAACAATTGAAAAAGAGAACAATACAATCATCCACTTTGACCAATCCGGTAAGGTTTGATAATGTCGCGTTACATAGCTCTCAAGAAATCCTGCAATAACGAAAATAGGAACAAGAGACAACATGATCCTTATCCCTCGCATTCCACTCATTTGCAATGCTTGGAGCCGAGTATAGCTTCCCGGAAAAAGTAAACCATGACCTAACGTAAATCCCGCACCCGATGCAATCACGATTGCGGAAATCTCAAATGCTCCATGAATCCAAATGGTTAAGAAAGAGGTCAGCAACAGCCCTTTCATTTTGAAAAAATATTGAAAAACGCCGACCATTACGGCATTGTTGAATAAAATCACGTGGGTTCCTAATGAAAAAAGTATCCCTCCGAAAAATGCCATTAGAGCAACTTGAATATTGTTAATCGTAATGTCAACGAACATTGATCCTTGGGATGAAGAACCATAAATCCCCAAAGGATTACCATTTGCTATGTTTTCTTCCGTTAAGTTGATGTATCCTCTACCTAAAATACTTCTTGCAAAATCGATATCTTGATACGTAGAAAAGGCACCAATAATTGCATAAATCATGAAGAGAACAAATGCAAATAATATGTTTTTTCTGGCGCGATAAATTTCCAGAGGTATATCAACAGTCCAAGCTTTCCAAACTATTTTAAATGGCTCTTTCTTCTGTTTGTATAATCTTCTGTGTGCATCTTGAGCAAGATGATTCAAATAGGCTTTAACCGTCCTTTTTTTGTAGAAGGTTTGAGCATAACTTAGGTCATTGTTTATTTCAGAATAGAGTTCTCCAAGTTTCTCTGGGTCGGAAGAAGCATTGTTTTTGTTTCGCTCA
>CBFHXS010000096.1:6744-9852 GCA_965659845.1 Brumimicrobium sp. | reverse complement strand
CAATGCCACTTTAGTAGAAATCAACGGTGTTATGACCATTTTAGTTGATGAGAACACAAATACCAATATTTACGACAACGTTGTTGATCGTCTAGACGAACAAACTTCATCTGTCTTCAGTAATTAGAATGAGTAGCAATGGCGAAAATATAGAAATTACCGAAGAATTCCTTGTAAAAGGATGCATCGAAGACGACAGAAAGTACCAGGAGCAGTTGTATAAAAGATATGCCAAGAAGATGTTCGTGGTTTGTAAGTCCTATGCTAGAGATCGCGATGAAGCGATGGATTTTCTTCAAGAAGGTTTCATCGAAGTATTCAGGAAGTTAAGTGATTATCGTTTTGAAGGTTCTTTAGAAGGATGGGTCAGAAGAGTCATTGTATATAAATCCATTGATAAACTGAGACAGGAAAAACGCTACCAAGAGGTCGTTAGAGATTTTGATGAGAAAGGAGTCTCTCTGCCGGAAGAGTTTGAGTTAGAAAGTGCTAAAAATGATAATCAGAAAAAAATTCGTGAGTTAGTCAATCAACTTCCCGGAAAAGCTGGATTGATATTGAAACTCTATGTTTTGGAAGGTTTGACACACAAAGAGATTGCTGAACATTTAGAAATCAGTGAAGGAACTTCAAAGTCACAATTGAATAGAGCTAGAAAACTCCTAAAAGTGGCATTAGGAAAATGAGTGATGATAATAAAAATATCGACGATTTAATCAAAGGTGGATTTGACGACACTAATGATGACTTCAACCTAGACTCATGGGATGATCTGGCTAATCGTATGGATCAAAATGATGAGCTCGATGATTCTATTGCATCTGCATTTAATACCACTGAAGAAGAAGTTCCATCATCGGTATGGAGCAATGTGAATGACGATCTCGATATTGATACTGTTTGGAGCAGAATTGATACGACATTGACAAAAAGAAAACGACGTGCTTTGATCTGGTGGAATGCCGCCTCTATTGTGTTCTTGATTCTGATTATTGGAGGTCTTCTTACAAAACAGCCCATAGATCGACTTTACACCGCTGAAACGCTCAAAATTAAGAAAGGAAATACTCAATTTGTTAATTCTACTACTGATGAAATCTCAGATGATCTCTCCAACTCTCCTATTGAGAAGAGTTCTAATGATTTGACTAGTGATCGAGCAAATACATCTCTAACCAAAGTAGAGAAAAGCATGCTTCATAAAACAGCCAATGCATTATATAATTCCGAAAAATCTCCTGAGCCAAAGAAGTTCTCAAATGGTATTTTTAAAGTAAATAATCAGATAAAAAAGCAGGTTACGAATGATTCATCTTTCAATATTTCCTCTTTGCAACCTTTGATGCTCGAGTTCTATGATCCCAAGCCGAAAAGTCTATCCATAAATACCGCTCGTGTTGCTGATTCAAAGAACTCTAGTAATAAACCTCCAAACCTAGGACTTTTAACAAACCCAAATCGGAAATGGTTAATTGGATTAAAAGGTTCGGCCGTGAACTGTGAGATTATCGATGGACTTTCAAGCGAAGCAAATTCTAAAAATTCATTAGTATCAAATAATTTCACTGTTACGTTCAACCCTGCGTTATTTGCACAATACAACTTGAAAAATGGTTTCTTTCTTCAAACAGATTTATATTGGAACTATAGTGTGAGAAGATCAGTAAATAAATACGATCAACTGGAATACGTTTCTAAATCTACTGAGCTCGATTATTTACGAATCAATTTCAATGCTGGGAAGAGTTTCAAACTTTCTAATCTCTCTGATAAAATGTGCCTGAATGTCACCGCAGGAGGATATTGGGATTACTTGAAATCACAACGAGAATATCGAGGAAGAACACTGATCAGTGAAGAGAAAAGTTATGACGCTAACAATTTTGGAATCTCTTCAGAAGTTGCAGTTCAGCACAATTATAAACGCCTGTCATTCGCCTATGGAATGGAATTAGACTTGGGTCTCCACAATATTAACCTTACAAGTGCAAATGCATTTAGTGGGTTTAATTCAGCAAGAACGCTTTCTTACGGACTCTTCTTCCGAATAGGATATAGACTGTAGAAGTTCTAATATCTATTCTTCCAGCCTATTTTTATTTTTTTCTATTTTTTTTCCAACCCTTTAAAGTTGCCATTCGGCTTATAATAAAACAAGCTATGAAAAGATATTCAATTGTATTTACCCTTGCTATTATTTCATTTTCAATCGTCGGATGTAAAAAAGCTAACCTAACACGAGATGAGTGGAAAATAGAGAAAGCGATAGACCTAGAGGATGGTTCTGATATCACATCAGATTATGCAGGTGACACTTGGGAGTTTTCTAAAGACGAGAAGTATTATGAAAACGGAGAACTCAAAGGAAGTTGGGCCTGGATCGATGGAAACAAAAGATTTATGATTTCAGAGGACGATAGTTCAATCGATGAATACGATGTAATTAAATTGAAAAGAAACGAAATGTGGTTGTCAATCCCAAATGAAGAAGAGATCCACCTTTCAAGAGTTAAGTAAACCCTTAAAAGATGCCATTCGGTACATAAATAGTAATAATAATTAAAATCAAAAAAGATGAAAAAGACAAGAACAGTTTTAACAATGGTATTAGCAGTAGCATTTATTGCAGGAATCAGTTCATGTAAAAAATACCGTAAATACGATGACGGAGAAGTAGTAGAAAACACTTTCTCAGGAAACGTTGACGTGACTTCAACAGGATCTGATCCTGCAGGTGACTTCACTGGAGAAGGAGATACAGGTACTTATTCATTTGTTTGGGATAACTCAAGTGATAAAGCGGAATTAAATTACGACATTACTACAAACTCAGGAAGCGTAACGTTTGTATTGAAAGATGCCAAAGGAGATGAAGTTTTAAACCAGACGAGATCTGCAGGAGGAGACGATACATTCTCTGGTGAATCGTCAGAAGGAAAAGCTGGGAAATGGTTAGTTGAAATCACATTGACTGACTTTAACGGTGATGGAAGCTACTCGTTACTTCCTGTTAACTAAAAATTTGCTTTTATACATGTTTACGAGCGGCTGGGGAATTCCTCAGCCGTTTTTTTTATCCCTCCAACTCCAACAAAAACGCATATTCCA
>CBFHXS010000096.1:0-6734 GCA_965659845.1 Brumimicrobium sp. | reverse complement strand
CCATCGCCACTTCCTTGTACTGTTGAAAACGGCCCGAAGCACCTCCATGACCAACTTCCATGTCACAATACATCATTAAGTGGTTCTCGTTTGTTCTGAGTTCCCTTAGTTTTGCAATCCATTTAGCGGGCTCCCAATACTGAACCTGACTGTCCCAATACCCTGTTGTGATCAATAAGTTTGGGTAATCCTTAGCTTCTACATTATCGTAAGGCGAATACGATCGAATATACTCGAAAAACTGCTCCTCTTTTGGATTCCCCCACTCGTCAAACTCTCCAGTAGTTAATGGAATACTTTCATCTAGCATCGTATTGATTACATCCACAAAAGGAACACCAGCAATCAAGCCATTCCAAAGCTCTGGACGCATATTCATTACCGCACCCATTAGCAAACCACCAGCACTTCCGCCTTGAGCGTAAAGATGATTTGTAGAGGTATATTGCGTCTTAACAAGATAATCTGCTATGTCGATGAAATCTGTAAATGTGTTTTTCTTTTTCAATAATTTCCCATCTTCATACCAAGCTCTTCCCATTTCTTGTCCGCCACGAATATGAGCGATTGCAAAGGTAAACCCTCGATCCAACAGACTCAGGCGTACTGGACTGAAATATGGATCCATACTGATTCCATATGACCCATACCCATACAGCAATAATGGGTTTTCTTTTGAAGGCTTAGCGTTGTTCTTATACACTAAAGATACTGGGACATTCACTCCATCTCTGGCCTCTACCATGATTCGCTCTGAAGTATAATTATTTGGATCAAATTGCTCGTCCTCTACTTTCGTTTGCTTCAATAGCGTTCGTTCCTTTGTTTTCAAGTTGTAATCATAGATGGACAATGGTGTTGTCAATGAAGTATATACAAAACGTACAAGAGGTGTATCAAAATTTGGGTTTTGACCTAACTGCACAGTGTATGCGGGATCATTTTGATCAATGACATGTTCTGTATTTTCTATAAGATTAGTAACGTGAAGTTGTGTTAATCCCTTTGCTCTTTGTTCGAGGACTCTGAATCCATCAAAGAATGCAACATCTTCTATGTACACTGATTCCCTGTGGGGAACAACCTCTTCCCAATCACGATCTCCAAAAGATTCGACTGGACTTCTCATCAAACGAAAGTTTTGAGCCTGATCATTGGTCAAATAGTAGAAGAACTTATCGTGATGATACACTGAGTACTCATGATGTCTTCTTCGCGGAATAACCACCTTCCACTCCCCTTTCGGTTCGTTAGCAGAGATGAATCTCGACTCGGTAGATACTGTTTGATAGCTATCGATAAAAATATAATCGCCTGACTTTGATTTTCGGACTTCACAAATGAAGGTATCGTCTTCTTCAGTGAAAACCAATACATCATTCGACGGATCATCACCTAATTGATGACGAAACACCTGATTCGAACGTAATGTCTGAGGATCTTTCTTCGTGTAAAACAATGTTTTATTATCATTAGCCCAAACCACATTCCCGGTTGTATTCTCTATCGAATAGTCAAGTGTTTCTCCTGTTACTAGTGACTTGAACTTGATTTTATATTGTCTTCTTGAAACTGTATCTACACCATAGGCCAGCATCTTGTTATCCGGACTCACAGACCTTCCCCCAATTTGAAAGTATGCGTGATCTTTCGCTAGTTCTGGTCCATTCAGCATCACCTCATCAGAGCTACCTTCTCTCAGGGACTTTCTCAAGTAAAGTGGATAATCCTGTTCCTCTTCATACTTGATACGATATTCATATCCGTTTTTCCGAACTGCAGGAGTTTCTAACCGTTGTTCTATGCGTGATGTTATCTCTTCGTAAAGCGTATCTTGTAGTTCTTTCGTGTCAGACATGATGTCTTCGCGATAATCATTCTCAGCATTTAAATAATCGAGGACATCTTGTGTTTGACCGTCCTTAGACTTCGCTTCCTTTTGCTCATCTGATAATCGCATCCAAAAGTAATCATCATTCCATGAAGTATTATGAATTGAAGTTTCGTTTGTAATTTTCTTGGCAATCGGTGCTTTCGCTGCGTTTGGTTTCTTCATTCAATATTTATTTTAATCACTCTTGATCAATTCGTTATCGCTAATTAAATAATGTGTTCCTTCACTCGTAATATCCATTTGTACGATGCCCCAAGTGATAAATAGAATCAATAATTTATCGATGTAAGATTTATTCAATTTCGTTGCTCTGTAGAGCTTACTCAATGTTATTCTACCGTTCTCTTTGATGGTATTCAACATTAACATTTCATCTTCGTCCAGTTTCTGAGGAGCAGAGATTTCCTTATGTTGAGCTTTCCATACCCCTACCAAAATTTTATTAGCAAGAAGTGTATGATCATCTCTTCGAACATACGTTTTCCATCGATCTTGATCGTCTTTCGCACGAACAGGTTTATCTTTCACAGGTGGTATATCCACTTTCAAAACAAGTTTGTGTTCGTCTTGTAAAATCTCAGTACTCACCTCTATGGGTGGCTTACAGAACAATTCAGCAGCTCCTTGAATCACATGAAATTCTTCTTCTGGAAAGACTCCGACAACTTTACCGTTATCCTTAACACCGATTAAAAGTCGACCACCATCCGTATTGGCAAAAGCTGCTAATGTTCTGGCAATCTTCTTTGGGTCATCAACACGAAATTTAAAATCTTGTTGTTGATGCTCACCTTCTCGGATGTATGATTTCAGGATATCCACGGATCAAGGAGTTTTCACAAAAGTACGTTATGACTGCCAAATTTCCCAAGCTTTCAGTGCTTGATGTTGTAACATTGACAAACCATTCATGGTGTCTGCTCCGTGCGCTTTTGCAATGCGCAGTAATTTAGTTTGTTCGGGATTATAAATGAGATCAATCACCAGGTGATCCTCCCCAACAAATTCAATAGGAATCGAAGGCTGTTCCTCTAAATTAGGATAAGTTCCAAGTGGCGTACAATTCACAATCAACTTAAAACTATTCATCATAATTTCATTGGCCTGATCATAGCTAAATTGGCGATCCCCTTCGGGAGTTCTTGAGAGATAGTATACATCTATCCCTAAATTACTCAAGACGTATTCTACTGCCTTTGATGCACCTCCTGTTCCCAATAGCAATGCCCTCTCGTGAACGTTTCTAAGAAATGGTTTAATTGATTTTTGAAAACCGTAAGCATCAGTGTTATGCCCAATAAGTTTTCCATCCTTAATCACTATGGTATTTACTGCGCCTATTTCCTGAGCCTCAGATGAAAGTTGGTCAAGATATGGAATCACGGTTCGTTTATAAGGTATGGTTACGTTAAGCCCTTGAAATACTCCAATATCATTCTGTAAGAACTGAGCTACTTCGTCTTCATTGTGTAATTCAACATTCTCGTATGACGCTTGTATTGCGTCTTTCTGAAACTTCTCTGTAAAGAAAGTTTTAGAAAAAGAATAGTCCAGGCGATTGCCAATTAGTCCATAACGTTCCATGTGCTAAAGATAGGGATGTTAGTTGGATACGATAATGAAAAGGGCAAAGAAATACTGCTTACCCTTCTTCTTTTGCTCCGAAGCGCTCCATCACAAAAACGATAGCAAACCCCAATATCGCAAGTACAATTGCCCACGAAAGTTCTGGTGTCCCTTCATAATTGGCAGGAAGTGCATTTGTCATCATCCAGTCTTCTTTCCCGTCCGAGTGAATTACTAACGGCTCCTCTCCAACGCGGTTTTTCCACGGCCAAATTTTCCATAACGATCCAAACAAGAAGCCCGATAAAACAGCAAGCACAATATTCTTGAAATTAGCGAAAAGGTACTTCAACAAGCGGCTGAAAGAAAGTAATCCAATTGCACATCCGACTGCAAAAAGACCAATGACCTTCAAGTCAACATCTTTAATCCCTTCGATAACAAGATTATATGAACCTAGAAGGACAAGAATAAAAGCACCACTAATTCCAGGAAGAATCATTGCACAAATTGCGATTGCTCCACTCATTACGATATACCATGATTCTCCTCCACTAGCGGTGGTTTCGATTGAAGAAATGTATCCAGCTACTGCCGTTCCAATGAGTAACCCTACCACGGTAATCACCTTCCACTTTGTTATTTTCCGCAATACAAGAATCGCACTGCTCAAAACCAAACCAAAGAAAAAAGACCACAGTAAAACTGGATATTCCTCTAAAAGAAAAGTTACCAGCTTAGCCAATGACGCTACACTAATAAAGATCCCTAAGAATAAGGCAACGAAGAAATTTCCATTGATGTGCTTCCAAAAAGCCTTGAAACCTTCGCTTTTCCAAATTTTAAGGGCTCCAAAGTTGATATTTCCTAAACTACTGATCAATTCCTCATAGATTCCTGTAATGAATGCTATTGTACCTCCGGAAACCCCAGGGATAACATCAGCAGCACCCATTCCTATTCCACGAAGTGTTACGACTAAATATTGAATTAAGGAACGTTCCATTAATATTCTGTATCAAGTTCGTGATCTACCTTATCTGCGTAGGCTACAATTCCACCTTCAAGCACTTCTACATCTTTAAAACCGAAGTTTGCCTCCAAATAGTTAGCTACGGCACTTGCTCTGTTACCTGTTCTACAAATAACTACGGTACGATCATTTGCATTAAGCGATGCTGCTTTGGCAGGAATTTCGGCCATGGGGATGTGAGTTGAGTGTATATTGCACACCTCGTACTCATACTTTTCACGAATGTCTAAAAGCACAATCTCTTTCTTGTTCTGAAGCTCTTGGGCTAATTGTTCTGCTGAAATATACCTCATTCAACTAAAGTTTAGATCTTAAGGGAGTAAAAGTAGTACAAAAAAAGATGCACCGTTATTCTTATTCTTAAAAATCATCCAGAATTATTGTAATGCTAATATCTAGTGATTTCTGATTGCCATTTCATGAACTAATCCTATCTTTAGAGGATCAAAATTCACAGACAAAATGGCAAAAGCAATAACTAAAAAAAGTCTAACATTCTTAGAGGAATATTTAAACAACTCAGCTCCAACTGGATTTGAGGTTTCAGGTCAAAAACTATGGCTAGAACATATTAAGCCATATATTGATGAGTATTTCACTGACAATTACGGAACTGTAGTAGGGGTCGTTAATCCTGAAGCAGAATACAAAGTTGTAATTGAGGCACATGCAGACGAAATTTCTTGGTTCGTGCACTATATTACTGACGATGGATTCATTTACGTAAGAAGAAATGGAGGTTCGGATCATATGATTGCTCCTTCAAAACGCGTAAACATATATACTGAAAAAGGAATCGTAAAAGCTGTTTTTGGTTGGCCAGCGATTCATACACGACATGAAAAAGATCCTACACCAAGTACAAAGAATATTACGTTGGATTGCGGGTGTAGCTCAAAGAAAGAAATTGAGGCCCTAGGTGTTCATGTAGGATGTGTTGTAACTTTCGAAGATGAATTCACCATTTTGAATAAAAATAGATATGTTGCCAGAGCACTTGATAACCGCATAGGTGGCTTTATGATTGCACAAGTTGCACGCATGTTGAAAGAGAATAAGAAAAAACTTCCGTTTGGACTGTATATTGTAAATTCTGTTCAAGAGGAAATAGGCTTGAGAGGAGCACAAATGATCGCACAGCGCATTAAACCAGATGTGGCTATCATTACAGATGTTTGTCATGATACAGGTACTCCTTTGATCGACAAAAAAGTTCAAGGAGACTTTAAAGGTGGAGATGGACCTGTTCTGACTTATGGCCCTGCCGTACAGAACAATCTATTGAAACACATTATAAAATCAGCAGAAAAGAATAAGATTCCTTTCCAAAGACTTGCTGCATCAAGAGCAACAGGTACAGACACAGATGCTTTTGCATACTCTAATGAGGGTGTACCTTCAGCTTTAATCTCTCTTCCTATTCGCTATATGCATACTACGGTAGAGATGACGCATGAGGATGATGTTGAAAATACGATCAAACTTATATACGAATCTATTTTGGCGTTAAAAGACAAGCAAGACTTTAGATATTTTAAGTAGTTGACCCGCTCTAAAAATGGATGCAAGCCAGATCATAAAACAGTTTAAAGATAAAGAGGCAAAGCCACTTTACTTTCTTCATGGTGATGAATCATATTATATAGATGTCATCACGGATGCAGCGATTAAGCATGTTTTGGAAGAGAGTGAAAGAGATTTCAACCAGACTATCGTTTATGGGAAAGATGTGAACATGAGCTCTCTTCAAGAGCAGGTGAAGCAGTACCCGATGATGGCTGAAAAGCAATTGGTCATTCTCAAAGAAGCGCAAGACGTTCGTGATTGGAGTATACTTGAGCCTTATTTTGAAAACCCTTCAGAGACGACAGTTTTCATTATGTGTCATAAATACAAGAAGGTCGACAAACGGAAAAAGTTCTTTAAGTTACTACAGAAGAATGCTGTTGTTTTCGAGAGTAAGAAACTTTACGAGAATCAAGTGGATGGATGGATCATTAAACACCTAAAATCTAAGGGATTCACAATTAATCAGAAAGCTACAATGTTGCTGATTGACTTCTTGGGCAGCGACTTAGGAAAAATTGCCAAAGAATTGGATAAGCTCGCACTCGTATTAGAGGAAGGAACTGAAATAAGTGAAGTACATATCGAAGAAAATATAGGTATTTCCAAAGACTACAACACGTTCGAATTATCCAATGCCATAGCGAAAAGAGATATTTTGAAAGCGCACAAAAT
>CBFHXS010000095.1:0-9908 GCA_965659845.1 Brumimicrobium sp. | reverse complement strand
TTTTTGGTAATAACGTTTAATACATTACGAGGTTACTAAATTAATATTTTAGTTTACCCAACTGCGAATCCATTATTGAAATCAAAGTTCATGCTATTGATTTTTGTATTTTTACTGCGCATTAGTTGAATTAAATAATACATAAATATGTCAAACTCGATTGCTTATATCATTAATGAGTCTGAAATTTCTGCAGGAACTCGCGGAGCTAGTCTTGGTCCAGGTGCAATGCGCGTGGTAGATCACAATAGGAAGGAGTTTCTTTTTGGAAAGTATCCAAATACTTTTATCCAAACTGAGAATCATCTCTTGGATCAACCTACTAATTTGGTTTGGGGAAAAAGAGCAGATGGATTGGCTAAAATTTATGACCGAGTTGCAAAAACTGTTAAAGAAAGTAGAGAGAATTTTGACTTTACTATTGTAGTCGCGGCCGATCATGGTTCGGCTGGAGGAACCATTGCCGGATTGAAAATGGCTAACCCTTCTCATCGTATTGGTGTTCTTTGGATTGATGCACATGGTGATCTTCATACACCATATACCACTCCTTCGGGAAATATGCATGGAATGCCTTTGGCAACAGCCTTGAATGAAGATAACCTAGAGTCTAAACAAAATGATCCAAAGGATGAAACTGTTGGTTTTTGGAATGAGATGAAAAATGTTGGGGGTATTGCTCCGAAAATAGAAGCTGAAGATCTAGCGTTTATTGGCTTAAGAGATCTAGAAACTCCTGAGGTAGAATTGATGGAGCGAAAAGGAATTAAGAATATTGCCGTTAAGGAGCTTAGAGAGGTCGGTGTTCAGTCAATTATAGATAGACTAGAGTCGAAGTTTGCGGATTGTGATGAGATTTATTTGTCATTTGACGTGGATTCAATGGATCCAAATATTGTGTCTCATGGTACTGGAACTCCTGTAGACGACGGATTATCTCCTGAGGAGTCAAAATCTTTACTTAAACACTTTGCAAATCACCCTAAGGTGAGATGTATCGAGTTTGTTGAGGTTAACCCTTGTTTGGATGAGAAAACAAATCGTATGGCGGAAGTGGCATATGATTTAATGAAAGATGTTGTAGAAACTGCTGAGAAGAAAGCGTAGAGAGAAATAATGGAAGAAAAAATAAAGCAGTTATTGCTAAATAATGCACAAGAAATCTTCGGAGAAGATATTAATGAAGGTCTTGTGCAATTTCAAAAAACTAGAAAGGATGTTAAAGGGGATATGACGCTCGTGACTTTTCCTTTCGTTAAGATGTTAAAGACTTCACCTGAAAAGGCGGGAGAGAAAATTGGAGAATACCTGAAAGAGCATGTCTTAGAAATAGAAGATTTTGATGTTGTAAAGGGCTTTTTGAATTTAGTTTTGACAGACCGCTATTGGATGGATGTTTTGGAGTCAATTCATGAAGACCAAGAGTTCGGGTATGCAAAAGAGAAGTCTGGAAAAACCTCAATGGTAGAGTATTCATCTCCAAATACCAACAAGCCTTTGCATCTTGGACACTTAAGAAATAACTTCTTAGGGTATAGTGTTGCTGAGATTTTAAAAGCAAATGGTGACGTCGTAATCAAAACACAGATAATTAATGATCGTGGAATTCATATCTGTAAGAGTATGGTTGCGTGGCAGCAATATGCTCCAGTTGATGAAAGCGGTAATCGCGAAACACCAAAGACTACTGAGGTTAAAGGAGATCATTTTGTAGGAAAGTATTACATAGAATTCGATAAACAAGTAACGAAGCAAGGCTATGAACTAGCGCTTTCTTGGAAGGAAAACTACTATGAAGATTGTGGGCAGCAGGTTGGAGAGAAACTTGAAGGACTGTTCAATGCATACGACGCAGCAGATGATGAAAAAAGTAAGACTAAGATATACAGGAAAATTGCCGGATTAGCAGCTGATAAGACTGAACTCACACAGGCAGCGAAAGATATGTTGGTGAAGTGGGAAGCTCGTGATCCAGAGACATATTTGTTGTGGAATACAATGAATGGTTGGGTGTATGAAGGCTTTGATAAGACCTATGAGAGAATGGGAGTGGATTTCGATAAGCTGTATTACGAATCTGATACTTTTTTAATTGGAAAAGATATTGTTGAGGAGGGCTTGAAAAAAGAAGTCTTTTACAAAAAAGATGACGGCTCAGTATGGGTTGATCTGACAGAAGAGGGTCTAGATGAAAAATTGGTGTTACGTGCAGATGGAACTGCAGTTTACATGACTCAAGATATAGGTACAGCTATCGATAGATTTAAAGATTATCCGTCGCTCGATCGAATTATATATACTGTTGGTAATGAGCAAGATTACCATTTTCAAGTGCTTTTCTTGATTCTTAAAAAGTTAGGATATGACTGGGCAAAGCAATGTTATCATCTATCTTATGGAATGGTAGACTTGCCAGATGGAAAGATGAAATCTCGTGAGGGAAGAGTCGTAGATGCTGATGATTTGATGGAAGAGGTCGTTAAAATGGCAAAGGAAAGTACACAGGAACGTGGGCATCTCGATGGGATGGAAGATCAACAGAGAGAAGAGCTTTATGAAATGATTGGTTTAGGTGGGTTGAAATATTATCTGCTTAAAGTTGATCCACATAAACGTATGAAATTCAATCCCGATGAATCGATAGAGTTGAATGGGAATACTGGGCCATTTATACAGTATGCGCATGCAAGAATTCAATCTTTATTGAGTAAAGTAAGCGTCAATAGTGATGTTGAAGTGAATATCAACGATCCTGAAAGAGAGATTATCAAACTATTGGCTGATTATCCAATGATCATTAAGGAGGCAGGGATCAACTATAGTCCAGCTTTGATTGCAAATTACATATTTGAACTAGTGAAATCATTTAATTCATTTTACCAGTCATATAGCGTGATGAATGAAACGGATGAATCATTGAAGAACGCTCGTATCATTATCAGTGTAAACGTAGGTAAGGTAATTAGTTCCTCAATGCGTTTGTTAGGTATTAATGTTCCAAACAGAATGTAGAAACTATGAATATTATTCTCCACGATCTAGACAATCATTTAAGTTTTGCTCCTTTAACGCTCACAAGACCTGTAGGTAATTTGAGAATGGGGATCTGGACCAATGATGAAAGATGGTTGAACTATATCAATGAAGCTAAGGTCTCTTATTTTACAGAGGATTACCTTCAAGATAAGTTTCCATGTCACAAAACGGAGGATAATATTTGGGTGAATGCATCGATTATTCCTGATGAAGAGATCGCAAAAGCAGTCAAAGAATTACAAGTTAATCAAGCTTTATTCGTTAATGATGTTTTTGTGGCCTCACGTTCAGAGGAATTTAACCCTAATAAGGCATACAGAGTAGATATTGATAAAGAAGATCTAATTCGTATTGAGAAACGTTGGCATATTTACCAGAAGAACGAAGAGGCAATTTGTAAAGATTTCGAATCAGTTAAGTCAGCTAGAGAGGGTTTCGATTGTAGTGAAACCAATACGATAATTGGCCCTAGAGAGAATTTATTCATTGATGAAGGTGCATGTGTAGAAGGTGCTATTATTAATGTGTCGACGGGTCCTGTTTATATTGGTAAACATGCAGAAGTTATGGAGGGGACCGTTATTCGAGGGCCTTTCGCTATGGCAAGCCATTCTGTATTAAAACTTTCTACAAAAGTATATGGCCCTACTTCGATTGGTACGTATTGTAAGGTTGGTGGAGAAGTAAATAATGTTGTTTTTCAAGCATATTCGAATAAGGGTCACGATGGTTTTTTAGGAAACTCAGTAATAGGCGAATGGTGTAATCTAGGTGCTGATACGAACAGTTCAAACCTTAAGAACAATTACGGGCATGTTAAAACGTATAACTTCGAAACAGAAGCTATAGAGCAAACGGATGTCCAATTTATGGGCTTATTCATGGGAGATCATTCGAAAACAGGGATTAATACAATGCTAAATACAGCCACTGTAATCGGGGTTTCTAGTACAATATTTTCTTCAGGTTTTCCTCCTAAATATATCCCTCATTTCTCTTGGGGAGGTCAATTAGGAGATCCTGTGTATGCCTTCGATAAAGCGATTGAGGCAGCAAATAACATGATGAACAGAAGGGGAAAGGAGATAACGTCAGCAGATTGGAAAATATTTAACAAACTATTCCCTGAAGGGTAACGTTTCTTTGGATTTAGTTCTAAAATCAGACAATTTTACCGATGAGTCTAAATGGCACGCCAATTGTCATTTATTCGATGTGCATGAAACGAATATAGTTTTATGCTGTTATAGCATTAAGAAATACGTAGAACTGACAGTTTGACGCAAAAGCGCAATAGATATGAATGACATTTTTGACGAAAGTTTATTTGGATTGAACGGAGAGATGGGAGGTGAGCCAGACTCAGAATTTATACCACTGATTACACAAGAGGAGGAGGATAAGATGCAGAACGCAGATTATCCATCAGATGTTCCAATTTTGCCACTTAGAAATAATGTTCTTTTTCCAGGAGTTGTAATCCCGATCACTGTTGGACGTGATAAGTCGATTAAGTTAGTGCAACATGCGAATGATAAGGATAAAATTATAGGTGTTGTATCACAAAAGGATCAAAAAATAGAAGAACCTGAGTTTAAAGACCTTCACAGTGTGGGCACAATAGCTCAAATTGTAAGGATGCTTAAAATGCCTGATGGTAGCACTACTGTTATTATTCAGGGTAAGCGTCGTTTCAAATTGAAAGAAATGACCCAAGAGGAGCCTTTCTTAAGAGCTACAATAGAATTGTGTAAGGAAGAGAAGGCACCGAAGAGGAGTAAAGAGTTTACAGCCATTATTCAATCGATGAAAGACTTATCCTTAAAAATCATCAAGGATTCTCCAAGCATCCCTACTGAAGCTCAATTCGCTATAAAGAATATTGAAAGTCCTTCTTTTTTGATCAATTTCATATCTTCAAATATGAATGCTGATGTTGCGAAAAAACAGGAGATGCTCGAGGAAATGGAGCTGAAGAAAAGAGCAATGAATGTTCTTGAACATCTAACACTCGAAGCTCAACAATTAGAAATGCGCAACGAAATTCAAGGTCGTGTTAAGACAGATATTGATAAGCAGCAACGGGAGTATTTCTTGCATCAGCAGATGAAAACAATTCAGGAAGAATTGGGCGGTAGTCCTCAAGAGCAGGATGTTAAGGACATGCGTGAGCGCGCTAAAAAGAAAAAGTGGAGTAAGGATGTCGAAAAACTCTTTACAAAAGAACTGACTCGTCTGGAAAGAATGAATCCACAAGGAGCAGAGTATACCGTGCAACTGAATTATCTCGATCTTTTATTGGAGCTTCCTTGGAACGAATTTTCTAAAGATAATCTCGATCTGAAAAGAGCTGAAAAAGTTTTGGAACGAGACCATTACGGGTTAGAAAAGGTTAAGAAAAGAATTCTGGAGTATTTAGCCGTGTTAAAGCTAAAGAAAGATATGAAATCTCCGATTTTATGTTTTTATGGACCTCCAGGAGTTGGTAAAACATCTTTGGGAAAGTCTATTGCTGAAGCTTTAGGCCGAGAATATATAAGAATGTCTCTAGGCGGTGTGCATGATGAAAGTGAGATACGTGGTCACCGTAAAACGTATATCGGGGCAATGCCTGGTAGGATTATACAGAACCTGAAGAAAGCAGGATCTTCTAACCCTGTATTTGTTTTGGATGAAGTAGATAAACTTGGAAGGTCAAACCATGGTGATCCATCAAGTGCTCTTTTAGAGGTTTTGGATCCAGCTCAAAATGATGAGTTTTACGATAATTATATTGAAACGGAGTACGATTTATCAAAAGTACTATTTATTGCAACGGCGAATGATTTATCCACGATTCAGGGGCCATTAAGAGATCGTATGGAGATCATCGAGGTGAATGGGTATACGGTTGAAGAAAAGGTTGAGATTGCTAAACGACACTTGTTGCCAGATCAAATTAAGGATCACGGGATTAAAAAATCAGATATCTCAATCGGTAAACCAGTGCTTGAAAAACTAATCGAGGAATATACGCATGAATCCGGAGTTCGTGGCTTGAATAAAATGGTTGCAAAACTTGTGCGAAATAGAGCTCGTCAAATAGCAATGGAGCAAGATTTTGAGAAAAAGATAAACAAAGAAGAATTAAAAGATATAATTGGTCCTGGTCGTTCTAAAACAAAATATTCCAACAATGAGGTTGCTGGATTGGTGACGGGTTTAGCATGGACTTCAATGGGTGGAGATATATTGTTTATTGAATCTTCTTTGGCGAAAGGGAAAGGTAAATTAACCTTAACGGGTAATCTTGGAGATGTTATGAAGGAGTCAGCAACGATTGCGCTTCAATTTTTGAAGGCAAATTCTGAGTGGTTGGATCTTAATCAAAATGTATTTAATAAGTACGATGTGCATATGCACGTTCCGGAAGGAGCAACTCCTAAAGACGGTCCATCGGCAGGTATTACTATGCTTACATCACTGGCGTCTCTTTTTACGCAGCGCAAAGTGAAGAAATATCTCGCGATGACAGGAGAGATAACTTTGAGAGGAGAAGTTCTTCCTGTTGGAGGTATCAAAGAAAAGATTTTGGCAGCTAAAAGAGCCGATATCAAAGAGATTATACTTTGTGAAAAGAACAAACAGGATATCGAGGAGATTAAAGAAGATTATTTGAAAGGGCTGAAGTTCCATTATGTTTCTCAAATGAGGGAAGTGCTGGATATTGCACTAACAAAGCAGAAAGTTAAAGAGTCTAAAGAAATCAATTAAGTCTTAAGACAAGTAGTGAAAGGGCGGAATATATTTCGCCCTTTTTTTATTATTGTGACTTAACTATATTACCTAATTTTACAGTGATTAAGCAATTATGAAATTCAAAGATTATAAAATCGCAAAATGTATTAGGTTGTCAGTTGATGAACTTGGCTGGAAGCGTCCTACGGATATACAATTCAAAGCTATTCAGCCCATCTTGAATGGAGAGGATGTTTTAGCGATAGCACAAACGGGTACAGGTAAAACAGCGAGTTTTGTAATACCTACACTGAATGCAATTTACAATGAATTGTCTACGGATGCAGATCATTACACTAAATGTCTAGTAATGGTTCCAACGAGAGAGCTGGCTGTTCAGATCGCAGAGGTATTTGAAAAAGTAGGAACTGAAACTGGTGCGAGAATTCAAGCCATTATTGGAGGAGTAGAACAAGATGCACAGATTAATGCCCTGAAAAAAGGAGCTGACGTTGTTATTTCAACCCCGGGGAGGCTATTCGACTTATGCTCTCAAGGATATTTAAAATTAGATCGTCTAAATACTTTAGTATTAGATGAGGCTGATCATATGCTGGACCTTGGCTTTATTAAGGATATTCGTGATTTAATGCGTCACGTTCCTCAAAAGAGGCAAACATTGTTTTTTTCCGCAACCATTGATAAGAACATTAAGAAAGTTGCTTACGACTTAGTAAGAAATGCAATCAGGATACAAATCTCTCCAAAGAACCCTGTTTCAAAAAATATTTTCCACACTGTTGTGGATGTAGAAATGGATGATAAGCGATTCTTTCTTGAGAACGTGGTTAAAGAAAATGAAGATAAGAAAATCTTAGTTTTTGTTCGCACTCAAGTTAGAGCGGAAAGAGTTGTGAAAGCAATGGAAAGGGCAGGAATCGAATCAGATGCGATTCATGGGGGTGTTGATCAAGATAAGCGCTTTGAATTGTTCGAAAAGTTTAAGTCTGGAGGACTTCAATTATTAATATCAACAGATGTCGCAGCCCGAGGGATTGATATTCCTGGAGTTCATGCAGTGGTCAATTATGATCTACCTGAAGAGCCAGAAAACTATGTTCATCGTGTAGGTAGAACTGGTCGAGGAAAAGAGAAAGGTTGGGCAATTGCATTTTGCAGTGAGCACGAAAAACCATTTTTAGAAGCAATAGAATCCTACACGGGTAAGCCCATCGAAAAATACGAATTAGATAAACGAGATTATTCTGCTATTATCGAAGATGCCGATGATGGCACGGATGATTGGAGATCTCTAATGGAAGAAGAGGAAAAGCGATCTGAAAATAAAAATGAGTGGTAGCGAACGAAACATGTCAGTTGTTCCCCATTAATATTTCTATTTTCTCTTATTTAAGCATTACATTTGCAGCATGAAAACAAAAACGCTCAAGAAGAACAAGGTTAATGTAGTAACATTGGGATGTTCAAAGAATCTTTTTGATTCAGAAGTGATGATGGCTCAGTTAAAAGCGAATAAGTTTGAAGTTGAGCACGAGGCGAAACAGGATGATTCTGAAATTGTGATCATAAATACCTGTGGTTTTATTGATAATGCAAAGCAAGAATCTATCGATACTATTCTGCGTTATGCAGAGGCAAAAAAAGAAGGACAAGTCGAGAAAGTATTTGTTTCTGGGTGCTTGTCAGAGCGTTATAAGTCAGAGTTAGAAACTGAAATCCCTGAAGTAGATGCTTATTTTGGGACGCGTGATCTTCCGCGATTGTTAAAGACATTAAAGGCAGATTATAAACATGAATTGGTAGGAGAGCGTTTATTAACGACTCCTTCTCATTATGCATATTTTAAGATTGCAGAAGGGTGCGATAGACCGTGTTCGTTCTGTGCAATTCCATTGATGAGAGGTGGTCATAGATCAACTCCGATAGAAGACTTAGTGAAGCAAGCTGAGAGTTTGGCTGCTCAAGGAGTAAAAGAGCTTATGCTTATTGCTCAAGATCTTACTTATTATGGTTTGGACTTATATAAAAAGAGAAATCTTGCAGAACTAATAGATCGTTTGTCTGATGTTGAAGGAATAGAATGGATCCGTTTACACTATGCATTTCCAACAGGATTTCCAATGGATGTATTAGATGTTATTAAGAACAGGTCTAATGTTTGTAATTATCTTGATATGCCTTTACAGCATGGTTCAACACGTATGTTGAAAGCAATGAGAAGAGGTACGACACGACAGAAGACTGAGCAGTTAATTACGGATATTCGTAATATAGTTCCAGATATTGCAATAAGAACTACTCTGATTGCTGGTTATCCTGGAGAAACTGAAGCAGATTTTCAAGAAATGTACGACTGGGTAGAGAAAACACGTTTTGAACGACTTGGTATTTTTACGTATTCACATGAAGAAAATACGCATGCTTATAACTTTGCTGACGATGTTTCAGATAAATTGAAGAAAGAGCGTGCTGATGCGATTATGGAGTTGCAATCTGGTATAAGTTATGATTTAAATCAGAAGCATATAGGTCAAAGTAGAAAAGTTTTATTCGATAGAATAGAGGGAGATTATTTCATTGGAAGAACAGAGTATGACTCTCCTGAGGTAGATAACGAAGTCTTGGTAAATAAATCCGAGGGGTACGTTCGGATTGGGGATTTTGCAAATGTTGAAATCACAAAAGCTGACCATTACGATCTTTATGGTAAGTTGATTGATTAATTTAAGTCGCACATAACGTATCTCACAATAGTATATTGCCTCTCATCATAATTGATGATCAAATAGTAATTAATTTGTTTATATTTGAACAAATAATTTAAAAAAATCTATTATGAAAAAACTTTACACATTGGCTTTGGTAGCATTTGGTTTTGCTACTGTTTCATTTGGTCAGTATGACCTAGAGGTTAGCTTGGTTTCTCCAGCTGCCGGTACTACAACTGCTGGATCATCGGTATCTGCGATTGAATACGACGTTACAAATAATGGTCCGAATGATATTCCTACGGGAGACACGATCTTTTTAAGTGTATTACATAGTGGTAGTAACTTCGCGCTTGATGGTTCTGCTGGAGCAAATATTATTGTTTTACCTAGTCCTTTACCATCAGGTACAACTTTGAACTCTGC
>CBFHXS010000094.1:3115-9951 GCA_965659845.1 Brumimicrobium sp. | reverse complement strand
CTAATGCCGATATTCAAATAAAGCGAACCTATAAAAAGATTGTGGCAGGTGAAAAAGGAGATGAGTACGTTGAAGTGAAAGAATATCAAGTAGGTGATCGAATTAGAGTAGAGCTAGTAGTGTCTGTTGAACAAGATCTTGAATTCGTTCATTTGAAAGATCTTCGTCCTGCCGGATGTGAACCTATGATGGCACTGAGTCAGCATAAATGGAACAAAGGTTTGTGGTACTATCAGTCGCCACGAGATGTATCTATGAACTATTTCATTGATAATCTTCCGAAGGGAACACATGTTCTAACTTATGAGATGTATTTAACTTCTTCTGGTCGCTTTGAGGCAGGCAATGCAACCGTTCAATGTATGTATGCTCCAGAATTTACAGCACACAGCCAAGGTGAGATGATTTACGTTAAAGAATAGATTTCAGATAAAGTCATAATCTATAGAGAAATTGAAGGTCTCTGGTTCCGTTTTCTTTTTTATTATGTAAAGGTTGAGAGCTCTAATTCATGATTTTACGCGTGCTGCCGTTGCTGTAATATTCGAAAACAATGCCCTTGTAGTTTTCATCTACTTCTTGACCTAATGAGTTAATACGTTTAATCAAAACCAAATTATCTCGATTGTCGATTGATACGATTCCATGTGTTGTCATTGAGCCGTCATAGTCAAATTGCTTTAATCGATAATAGTTGATTACGTTTTCAAAATTACGATGAGATATAAAATAATAATTACTCGTAGTACTGTTTCCGGCGCCACCAACTTTCTCAATTTTTTGCCAGTTTTGCCCATCAATAGAATGTTCAATAATAAAGTAGTCATTATATGTCTCGGATGCTGTAGTCCAATTCAGCACATTCATTTGTTGTTGCTTTTCCCCTGAAAAGTCAACTAGCGAAACGGGCAAAGTTATTGGTGTACAGTCTAGCACAGTAGATCCCCCCCAATTCAAATCAAATGGATCATTGGTTTCTGAAAAGTTATCAATCAGTAATATGAAAATATCTCCTGCTGATGTATTGATTGGCGAAACCCAGTCATCCCCTCCTGCTCCTTCAGAAGTATCAGTTGCACCGTTTCCAAGTCCTGTATTTCCATTTCCAGCTGCCCATGAACACCTCAGTGGTTGTTCAGTAGGAGAGCAGTTTGAGGCAGCAGTAGCAGATGTATATGGACCCCATATAGCAAAATCATAATCATCAGCTGCGACTGGATTTATATCCATTTCAAGTGTTCCACCTGTACCCACATTTACATAATACCATGAAGATTGATTCTCTCCATTCAAACAGCCTTCATTTGTCGCATCTAATTCATCAAAATCCCCTAATCCATCCGAATTTCCAGAAAATGAATTATTGCTGCAAACAATTATTGCTCCTTCACAATCTTGAGGTGAGGAGGGGCAAGGAGCACATGGACCTCCGCAATCAATTCCAGTTTCTCCTTGATTTTGGATACCGTCTGAACATGATGGTGTGGAGCATGATATTGAGGCTGCCCATCCAGGTCCAATGACTGAACCATCAGAGCTAAATTCAAATGTTAAACAACCGTTAGTTGATTGAATTGTTCCAGGACTAGGATCTCCACCGTCACCATTATAAATTTGAGGAGAACTTGTATTTGGCCCATCATAAATTGTTAAAAAATCACAGCATGTCTCAAGATCCCACAAAAAGAAATTGAACGCTATCTCTTCTCCTGGGGTATCTGAGCAGAAAGTCATGGTATTTGACTCATTGTTTGCATAGGATCCGCCAGAGCCACCTGCATCATAGAATGTTCCAAAACAAGTATTTACAGTTCCTCCTGTGTTAATTGTATAATCCACACAAGCAGCACACGGACCTCCGCAATCAACAGCTGTTTCTCCCTGATTTTGGATACCGTCTGAACATGACGGGACAGAGCATGATATTGAAGCTGCCCAGCCAGAACGAGTAACTGAACCATCAGAATCAAACTCAAATGTCAAACAACCATTAGTTGATTGAATTATTCCAGGACTAGGATCTCCACCATCACCATTATAAATTTGAGGAGAACTTGTATTTGGCCCATCATAAATTGTTAAAAAATCACAGCATGTCTCAAGGTCCCACAAAAAGAAATTGAACGCTATCTCTTCTCCTGGAGTATCAGAGCAGAAAGTCATGGTATTTAAATTATTGTTTCCATAATTTCCCGTTGACCCACCAGCGTCATAAAATGTTCCACTACAAGTGTTTACTGTACCCCCTGTATTAATAGTGTAAATTTGACCCGTCACTGTATTGCTTATTAATAGTATAAAAGCAATAATAATTTGAAGCATTAAGTTTTTCATGGCAGTATTTTGTTATTTCCCTAAATGCTCTTCTTTGCGAGAGATGACTTTAAACCTTTCAATACTGTAACCTTCAGAAGAAATAATTTTAGAAATTTGCTCTTCTGTTAGTAAAACCTTCGACTCAAAATAGAATGTTTTTTGTTCATAGTGCTTATTGTAAATGTCAATTTTTTTCGAAATATCATTCAATACTTTTTTTGGATGAAATCCATTGAGGGTTGATAGTTTGATACTATAATTAAATTGAGAATATCCGATAAAAGAAGTCAACAATATGGCGAGAGTAAGAATAGTTTTGTTTTGCATGTTGGTATTAATAGTTCAGTATAAATATAATACAATTAACAGAAAAAAAATAACTTTTTAGTTCTTTATTGTTGAATATCAAACATATAAATTGATTCAATTCTGAACTTGTTAACTGTTTAAATTACTTTATTAAAAATAGTAGTGTCCGCGTATATTTTAAAAATAACGTATTCGAGGCATAAATAGTTGCTTTTTTAACAGTAACTAAATATACATTTTCAGTAAATACTGGAAAAGACGCTTATTTTGATGTTGTTTTTTTGAATATCCCAAAAGGAATATACGTTCTGTCCTATGAGATATATGTAATTCTTCTGGTCGATTTGAAGCTGGAAACGCAATAGTTCAATGTATGTATGCTTGGGAGTTTACAGCACATAGCAAGATGAGAAGATTTACGAAAAGCAATAATTAGAATTGATAACGAATTGAAATTGGCAGATTTGCTGTGCTAAAAACACAGTATTTCGCGTAGCCGGGAGTAACTATGTTTTGTAAACCTAGTCCAAGTCCCCATAGATTATCTTTTTTAGTGTGATAGTTTGCGAATAAGATGCCTTGAATCTCAAAGGTGTATAACAGGGAAGGACTGAATAATGCAACTCCATTTCCTACTTCTAATTGGGTAGAGACAGACCAGTTATTTTTTTTTCATAGCTCAAATTCAACTCCAACTTTCAGAAGTACATGATTGGCCCAGCTGTTCGTATTCCAGGTTAATCCTCCTACGATTGATGTTTTCTCATTGATATGATAATTGTAGAAAACTGAGATTGTCATTCCCTCAAGACGGCTATCAAATGCTTCTCCTGTGAAATTGATATGTTGTACAACTCTTATTTGCCAGTTTTGACCAATCACATTTGAGGATAGTAGCAAGAGAAGAACTATTGTGAAGAAGCGCGTCATAACTGATTTAGATAGTTTCTGATAAGTTCAACCATTTCATTTTGTTGCTGCTCTCTGCTGATTTTAGCTTCAAGATCATCTTCTTGTTCTCCATAATTTCCAAACTGTGCGTGATTTCCACCTTGTATTTGATAGTAAAGGGTTTTTGCTTTTACATCATTTGGAAAATCTAGAATTGAATTCATCACATAGGCCTCAGGAAGATCGCTAACTCGATTTTGTATATCTGTTGGAGTAGTTAACCCATCATTCTCTGCAGAAATACTCAAAACACTTCCAGAATATTCCTTGATTCTATCATCAGCAGGATATGCAGCAAGATATATTAATGCCTCCAGTTTTTCTGAATATTTATCGATCATATTTGTTGCCATTGCACCTCCTAAAGAATGACCAGAAATAATCCACCTCTCCATGTCATCGTAAGCATCGAAAAGTTTAGCCCCCTTGGTACTATTTATAACAGCAAGGTTACTGGGCATTTTCACGGTAATGATTTGTAAAGTAGAGTCATTGGCAACCAGTTCGTTCTGCCATTTTAAATAGCTATGTGGGTCAACCAATCCACCTGGATAAAAGATTAAGGTAGTTTTCGGTGTTCCTTCTTTTGGACAAAGGATATCATAGTCGTTGGTTTCGGTGAGTTGTTGTGATACTCCAATCAATAAATCTTCATCAGGAAGTTTACTACATTGTGTTAAGTACAAGAGAGATGATAGCAAAAGTAAATTCAACTTAAGAAAACGTATCGACATGTTATTAGGAAGTCAACAATTTCTTTAATAGATTTTCCTTATCTAAATCAGGTATGTTCTTGTGCTCAATGGCCTCGGCTATTGCTGTCAATTTCAACGTGTCACCTGTTATCCCTATCATCAAATTTGATTTACCATCTCGAATTAGCTCTACCGCTTCAACACCTGCTCTTGTGGCAAAAGCTCGATCGTAATACGTTGGACTGCCTCCTCGCTGAGTGTGTCCTAAAATAGTAGTGCGAAGTTCAAATCCTTTGAGATGAGGTTTAACTTTTTGCACAATTTCCGCAGCACCTCCAGCGTCATCACCCTCGGCGACAATAATGATACTTGATCTCTTCCCTTTATTTTGAGTTTTGATCTGTTGTGCTAATGCTTGTATATCAGTAATACTTTCAGGAATCAAAACAGATTCAGCTCCAGATGCAATTGCAGAATTCAAAGCTAAAAAACCAGCATTTCTTCCCATAACTTCTACAAAGAATATACGATGATGAGAAGAAGCGGTATCCCTTATCTGGTCGACTGCTCTTACAATAGTGTTTAATGCCGTATCATAACCAATTGAAGCTTCGGTACCGTAAAGGTCATTGTCAATTGTTCCGGGTAAACCTATAAAAGGAATGCCATATTCTTTATTTAAAATATGAGCACCTGTGAATGATCCGTCTCCACCAATAACAATGAGTCCTTCAATTCTGGCCTCCACTAAGTTTTGAAATGCTTTTTTTCTTCCTTCAGTTGTTCTGAACTCTTTAGATCTAGCGGATCCGAGAACTGTACCTCCTAAATGAATGATGTTATCTACGTCATTGTAGGATAGTGACTGAAAATCACCTTTTATCATCCCTTCAAAACCATCTCTAATCCCAATGGGTTCAACCTTATGATGCAGAGCTGTTTTGACCACTGCGCGAACAGCGGCATTCATGCCAGGTGAATCTCCTCCAGATGTGAAAACGCCTATTTTTTTCATTTAGATCTATTGTTATTCGTTGCTAGTAAACGAAATTAATTAAAAAACTATGGCTTTCTCTTTGGTTCAGGTCAATTTTTGTTAGATTTACCACGATTAAGAATGATTGAATTTTAGTATTCTATAATAGACTAAGAATGAAGACAGTTCAGTTTAGAGAAGCGTTGAGAGAGGCCATGAATGAAGAGATGCGCCGTGACGAAAATGTATTCCTAATGGGAGAGGAGGTTGCCGAGTACAATGGTGCCTACAAAGTATCTCAAGGAATGTTAGATGAATTTGGAGAAAAGCGTGTGATTGATACACCGATCGCTGAGCTTGGTTTCTCTGGAATTGGAGTTGGAGCCTCAATGAATGGTTTAAGACCTATTGTTGAGTTTATGACATGGAATTTTGCCCTTTTGGCTTCGGATCAAATCATCAACAGTGCAGCAAAAATGTTGCAGATGTCTGGTGGTCAATACCATTGTCCAATTGTATTTAGAGGTGGAAATGGTCAAGCAGGTCAACTTGCGGCGACACATTCTCAAGCATTTGAGTCTTTTTATGCGCATGTACCTGGTTTAAAGGTTATCACTCCTTCAACTCCTGCTGATGCTAAGGGATTATTAAAATCAGCAATTCGAGATAATGACCCTGTTGTTTTCTTGGAATCTGAGAAAATGTATGGAGATAAAGGAGAAATTCCTGAAGGAGAGTACTTAACGCCAATTGGTGTTGCTGATATCAAGCGAAAAGGTAGAGATGTTACCATCGTTTCTTTTGGTAAAATAATGAAGGAGGTTCATAAAGCAGCTGATGCCTTAAAGGAAGATAATATTGATTGTGAAATCATCGACCTTAGAACGGTACGTCCAATTGATTATGCAACTGTTGTAGAATCAGTGAAGAAAACAAATAGATGTGTAGTAGTTGAAGAATCATGGCCATTGGCTTCAATTTCTTCAGAGCTAGGATATCACATTCAGCGTTATGCGTTTGATTATCTTGATGCACCAGTGCAACGTGTTACACAAACAGATACTCCATTCCCATTCTCACCAACATTGATTGATGCGGCATTACCTAATGTTGATCGAATCACAAAAGCTGTAAAGGCAACGTTGTATAGAAATTAAAAGGGAACTATAGAAAAGATATGAAATGGGCACTTCTTTTGAAGTTGTCCATTTTTTTATTTCATGCGTTGACGTCTTGTCAAATATTGGATTAAAACCTGGTTGAGTGGCTTGTTTACATCGACTTCCATAAAGTCAATGCCATAAGCCCCGCACTTATCCTTAATGTCTTTGAAATAAGCTGTTGTTTGTTTAACGTAGTGGTCTTTTATTTCCGCAGGCATAAGCTTTAGTTTTTCACCTGATTCCATATCGACCAACGTGTAGGGTCGGTTTTCAAATGAAAAGTCGATTTCGCTTTTTCGGTCAACAACATGAAACAGAATGACTTCATGTTTATTGTGTTTCAGATGCTGAAGAGCTTCAAACAGTTTCTCTTTCTTATCAGGATCATCAAGCATATCTGAAAAAATCATGACTAGACTTCTTTTA
>CBFHXS010000094.1:0-3106 GCA_965659845.1 Brumimicrobium sp. | reverse complement strand
TGAAGAGCTTCAAACAGTTTCTCTTTCTTATCAGGATCATCAAGCATATCTGAAAAAATCATGACTAGACTTCTTTTATGACTGAGCTCTGCAATATCATGTAAAGCTTCAACGGCAGACGTTGTTTTCAACTCGGTCTTATCATATTCATGCAGTTGCTGTTCAAGTCTACCAAACAAATAACGTTGGTGACGAGCAGAGGACTTAGTTTCGGTATGTTCTTCTAATCGATCGCTAAAAAGTGAAAGCCCAACAGCATCTCTTTGTTTTTTGAGAAGCTCCATTAACGAAGCGATTGCATAAATACTGTACTTGATTTTGGACCAATTGTCTTCATGCTTGAAATACATTGATCCACTGGTGTCTAAAACCATTTGACAACGTAGATTCGTTTCCTCTTCGTATTTCTTAGTGAATAATTTTTCAGTACGAGCATAAAGCTTCCAATCCACGTGACGCGTAGACTCTCCTGCATTATAAAGTCTGTGCTCAGCAAATTCAACAGAAAAACCGTGAAAAGGACTTTTGTGCAATCCAGTAATAAAACCCTCAACTACTTGTTTAGCCATTAGTTCGAGACTACCGAATCGCTCTAGATGTTCTCTTTTGATCTCTTCTGCCATGCAAGAAAGATAATGAATTCTCTACGGTTTGTAATCCTTTAAGACTGTTTTTCGTCCAATTTCTTTTGTGATGTAGTCTTTGCTTAGTTTAGGACTTCTTGCTGGAGAATGGCTCCTTCCGTAGAAAATGATCTGCAAATGAAGCTTATTCCAGGTGTCTTTGGGAAAGAGACGTTTTGCATCTTTTTCTGTTTGCACAACATTTTTTCCATTGGTAAATCCCCAGCGATACATTAAACGATGGATGTGCGTATCAACAGGAAATGCCGGATGACCAAAAGCTTGAGACATGACAACACTAGCAGTTTTATGTCCAACTCCAGGTAGTTCCTCTAGCGCTTCCATATCTTCAGGTACTTCTCCATTATACTTATCAATTAAGATTTGAGAAAGATCATAAATAGCTTTGGATTTTCGCGGAGACAAACCACAAGGACGAATGATTGCTTTAATCTCATCAACATCAAGTTGAACCATATCATGAGGAGTTCTTGCCTTATCGAAAAGATGTGGTGTGATTTTATTGACCCGTTCGTCTGTGCATTGTGCAGATAATAAAACGGCAATCAGTAAAGTGTAAGCATCTTGATGGTCCAGTGGCACAGGTGTTTCAGGATAAAGTTTATCCAACTCCCTCATTACGTATTCAACCTTTTCTTTTTTGGTCATCTTTTTTTAATTTGAATCCATTCCTAACGAAAATCAAGAACTCCTTGAAAACAGTCTTTTTCGTAAACACATCACGCACTACTTCTTTTCGAGAAGGATTGTGATCAGGTTCAAGTTTTTGTGGCTGAATTCGCTCACCTGGAGGAGGAGCAGAAGAATTGATTTTATCGCCGGATTGTTCTATACCCTCCATCTCATCTAATTTGTCGAACATTTTCTTTTCGATTTTAGAGAGTTTATCCGCTTTTTCAAAATTACGTTGAGCTTTTTGTTGATATCCTTGTTTTTCAAGTAAAAGGCCCAGGTTATTATGTGCTACTGCATCTTCGGGATCTAGTTCAACTGCCTTTTGATAATCAACTATTGCACCCTGAAGGTCTCCGAAAAAGTCCTTTGCATAGGCTAAAGAAGCATATCGGTATGGATTATCGGGTTCTAGTTTTAACGAAAGATGTAAATCATCCAAACATTTTTTTTTCTGTTTTAGATGTAGATATAATACTCCTCGATGAGATAATATATCTGGATGATTTGGGTCCGTCTTTAGTGCTTTATTAAAATGAATCAATGATGCATCAAATTTTTGCTGATCCAGAAGATCCTGAGCTTTTTTATGATTTGAATTAATGTACATTTGTCGTGTAATTAGTATGCAAAATTATGGACTTTCCTCAATATAGAAAACGTTTTGACAACAAGTCTTATTATAAAATAATAAACGAACGAGCCTTTGAAGAAGTTCAGTTGATAGGTGACAAAATATTTTTACACCAAATTCAAGCGGATAAATACTTTGAAATCATTAGGGTGAAGGATATGCTTGAACTTCAAGGAGAAATATTTTTGATTTGTTCAGCACAAGAATATGAAGAAATTAGAACTCGTAACCTATAACACATACATCGTCTACTTGATCATTACTGCCTTTCCATTCATCAAATGAATTTTTTAAAGCCTGTTTTTGTTCCTTCATCGTTAATTCTTGAATTTCGATCAGTAGTCTTCTAAATTGTGCAGGTTTGAACTTTTTATTTGAACGACCACCGAACTGGTCAACAAATCCATCAGAAAAAAGATAGATTTTGTCTTTTTTTGTAACATTAATTTCTGTTGTTCTGAAAGGAGTAGTTTTTTCGTAAACACCAACAGGTTGTTTGTCTGGACGTAACTCTTCAACAAAATCTTTTTTGTCATTTCGTATTATCCAGAGCGGGTTATTGGCACCAGCCCATTGTATGTTATTACTCTTTTTATCAATCACAGCTAGACTAATGTCCATGCCGTCTTTTACATGATCTGAGCTCTTTTGGAACTGATCTATAACAATTTCTCTTGTTCTGTCTAAAAGTTTTCCAGGTTCTTCAATATGTTCCTCCAATAATGCTTTTGATAAAGCATTTGAACAAATAACGCTAACCATTGCACCTGGAACACCATGACCTGTGCAATCAGCCACTGCAAGAAATAGGCGATCATTTTTTTCTTCTATCCAATAAAAATCACCAGAGACTACATCTTTCGGTTTGTAGATAATAAATCCATTATTTATACTTTCCGAGATAGTATAACGCGAAGGCAAGATCGCTTCTTGAATTCTTTTAGCATAATTTATAGAATCTGTAATTTCTTTATTTTTTCTCGCCAGTAGAACATTTTGATTTTCTGTCTTTTGCTTTTGTCGCTGAAGAAGAACGTTATTCTCCGCAAGCTGTTGATTGATTTTTTTCTTTTGACGATAATTTATAAAAACGAGAATGATTAAAAAGATGAACACAATTACCCCAATTCCTAAAAACCAGATAATACTCTTCTGT
>CBFHXS010000093.1:4505-10131 GCA_965659845.1 Brumimicrobium sp. | reverse complement strand
TGATAATATAGATGGAAATGTGATCGATACTTATGAATGGTCTTTTGGAGATGGAACATCTTCCACAAGTCAGAATCCAGTGATCACGTATGGAAACGAAAATGTTTACTCCACTGAATTAATCGTTACGACAAATAATGGTTGCAAGGATACGATGACACAAACAGCAACGGTTTGGCCATTGCCTTCCGTTGATTTCTCGCCTACAGATGTATGTTTAGAGTTCGACACAGAATTTATTGATGAGTCTACTATCTCAACTGCAAATACGAATAACACATTGGTCGATTGGGAGTGGGATTTTGGTGATGGATCAACTTCCACTCAGCAAAATCCGATACATACCTACCTTAATGACGGAACTTATAATACTAACTTGGAAGTTACTTCGAATAATGGATGTGTAAGCGATGTTACTTTAATTGTAACAGTTCATCCAAAACCAGAAGCTAGTTTTACTGGGGTTAATCTTTCTGGATGCGCCACAATTTGTCCTGACGTTACTTCTACTTCTGTTGTAAATCAACCTTCAACAATAGTGGACTACGAATGGAGGCTCAGTGACGGAACAGTTGTGCAAGGTCCGAATAGTTCATATTCAGAGTGTTTTGAAAATGAAACAGGTAATTCCATATTTTACGGACTGGAATTAGAAGTCACCACAGATATGGGCTGTAAGGATGTGCATACTGAGGCAAATTATATTGAAGTCTACCATAATCCCATTGCAAGTTTTTATTACTCACCTGATGATCCCGATATTATAGATCCAGAGGTAGATTTTACAAATACATCTTATTATGCTGATAATTATGATTGGACATTTTTCGGAGTGGGCACTTCTAATCTCGCAAACCCATCAATTGAATATCCTTTAGAACCGGGTACATATCAGGTTCAGATGATAGCATCAACGGATGAGGGATGTACAGATACTGCTCGCGTTGCATTAGAGATCCTTGATCGTATTATCTTTTATGTTCCTAACACATTTACTCCTGATAAAGACGATTATAACGAAGTCTTCAAACCTATATTTACTGCGGGATACGACCCATTCGATTATAATTTATTGATTTTTAATAGATGGGGTGAGGTTGTGTTTGAATCCAATGATGCTAGTGTAGGTTGGGATGGAACATATGGTGCAGATAGTGATCGCATTGTTAAGGATGGTACTTACGTTTGGAAAATAGTATTTAAGGAAACTATGTCTGATAAGAATCATACGCATACGGGACATGTGAATGTGCTGAAGTAGTTTACGGTCAATCAGCTTCTCAAATAGGAGGCTCCGTTTACATCCAAAATAGCGCCTGTAGAATATTCTGATCCGTCTTGTGCAAAGTAAGCAATCGCATTTGCAACTTCTTCGGGTTCTGCCATGCGTTTAAACGGAGACTCTTGAACTAATTTATCCTTTTCTTCTTTAGTAATTGTATTGAGTCCCATATCTGTTTTTGTGAATCCTGGAGCAACAACAAATACAGCAATATTATCCTTCGCTAACGCTTTTGCCAGTGATTGACTCAGTGAATTTAATCCGGCCTTACTTGCTCCATACGCGGGTTGTCCAGGTTCACCACGAAAAGCTCCTCTTGAAGAAACATTAATGATCTTACCACCACCATTCTGCGTCATAGCGTGAGAAGTCCAATAACATAAGTCTGCCACTGCGATTAGATTGGTGTTTAACGTTTGCTCCCAAGCCTCTTTCCACGTTTTAAAGTCGTCAGAGGTATCGTGAAGTATAGCTACACCAGCATTATTCACTAGTACATCAATTTTACCGAATTTAGTGAGTACCGATTCAATCAATTTTTGAGCTGAACCCTCTGTACTGAGATCTGATTTGAATAATTGATGGCCTTCGCCTTCTAATTCATGAAGCGTTTGTTCTGCTTCGAGATCGTTTGTTCTATAGTTTATAGCAATGGTAGCTCCTTGCTTTGCCATTAGAATTGCTGTTGCTTTTCCAATTCCGCGAGAAGCACCTGTAATAAGGATGTGTTTGTTTTTTAGTTTCATAGACAATTGACCTTCATTGAGTAATTTATTTTAAAAATGGGTCAGTTCTAATCTACTCAATTAGTAGGAAACGAGCACATTAATATTTAAACAAATATCCAAGCCCTACAGATAGTTCAGTTTCAACACCAACAAAGGGAGTAGGGGATTCATAACCAGCTGCAGTTGTTTCGTCATAATAGTTTGGATGGTAGTAGCTGAGTCCTAACGCTATTTCTGCTGAAATACGATTCCTTTTGTCCAAAAAACGTTTGTATCCGGCGCGAGTACCAACACCAATAAAGAAAAACTTGTATACTCCATTTTTTATATCAAAATCATCAAGGTCCGAGCTGAACATTCTTAAATTGTAATGATCTTCTGCAGGACCACCTTCTAGATTAAAGCGGAATATGAACCAATCTTTTTTTCGGTTATTTAAAGAGTGGTTTAAATTTAAGAACGCTCCTAAAGCAAGTATCTTAAAATCTGTTGAACCGTGAGACACACCAATCGTAGCATACGGAAAACTGTAACTTTCAATTGAAGGTAAAAGCGAGAACTTTTGTTTGCTTTCAGCAGTTATTTTTGAATAGCGGTGATCGATAAAAGATCCTCCTTTAACGTAGCAGCCAAGGTCAAATATGTCATTCAGTTGCTTTTTAATTGATAACTGTACAACAAGTTTCTCGGGACCTATTGTGGTTTCCTTTCCAATTGACCATTGAGTATAGCTAACCTTGGGAATGATTACTAAAAGGAGATAACCTAAAAGAGAAATGGATGTAAGGCGCATATTGGTTGGGTGAAGAATTGTATATTGCTAAAACGACATTTAAACGTCCTTTATTATAGATGGTTGTGTCCAATTCAATCTTTCTAGCTTTTTCCTTTCCCTTTTTTTAGTCTTCTCCGTTCAGCTCTGGTCAGGGGTCTTTCTTTTTCACGAGTAAAAAGTTGTTTGAAAGGATATACAAACTGACCTAAAAACGATATGGGCATTTTGTCTTGATCATCCACTCCAAGTTCCGGCTCTCCCTTATCTTGAGGGTAGTAGAAATAGCCAAATATATGGTCCCAAAGGGTTGTGGTAGAGGCGAAGTTTACACCGTAACGTTGCGGTACTTCCTTCGCATGATGCCAGAAATGTGTTTCCGGAGAAATGAAAATATAATTAAACCATTTCCAATTCACTTTTACATTGCAATGAGAAAAGAAGGTAAATGAAAGACCTACCCATAAGTAGATTGCTACAAATTCGTTTGCTCCAAGATTTAATGTTAAAAAGACAATGAATAGTAAAGGTTTAAATACCAGGAATTCTACCCAATGGAAATGTCTAGTGGAAGCAAATCCAAGTGTTTCTTGAGCATGATGGATTTTGTGGAATTTCCAAAGAAAATTAACACGATGTAACAGAAAATGACCGAGCCACTGCATGAAATCGAGTAGAATAAAAATGATCAAAAATTGAACTACAAAAGGCAATGTCTTGATGTCGTAAATAACGGGAGAACTTATGCCTATTCCATCCAGGCCATTGCGGAAGAAGTATTCAATAGTTGCAGAAAAAGCCCAGAAGCCGAATAGTAATACAAGGTAGTCTATGAATACAACATAAAAGAGGTCTTGCCAGAATCCTTTGCGCTGCGTTGGCGCGTAGTTTTGTTTTCTAGGCAATATTAACTCCAGTGTAAAAGTTAGGATACAAATCACAGGAATGATATAGAAGGGATTATCCCAAGATGGGTTCGCCAATTGATCAAAAAAGGCATTTTTAAAACCAACGAAATATTGTTTAAAAACTTCTAGAAACGACATATACTTGCACCGAAGTTATGAAATAATGGATTTCCTTACAACAAAAGTGTCTGATATTATCGAAATGTTCATTCAAGAGCTAAGAATTAACCTCTCGTTAACTTGATGTAAAGTAGATTTCAATTATTTTCGCTCAAATTAATACAATCGAGATGAAAATTTTTCTTTTAGCGGTAACAGTATTTGCATGTTTTAATGCCAGTGCATGGGGACTTTTAGGTCATCGTGTTGTTGGTGAAGTAGCAGAACATCATTTGAGTGAGGGTGCAAAATTGAAAGTAAAAGAAATCCTAGGAGATATGACGCTTGCGGAAGTAAGTAATTGGATGGATGACATTAAGTCTGACGATAGTTATGATTCTCTGCGACCGTGGCATTATACTACTATTCCTGAGGGTAAATATTATGCTGATATTACTCCAAGTGAAAAAGGAGACGTAGTGCAAGGAATAAAAATGATGGTAGAAGGATTGAAGTCGGGAAAGTTATCATCTAAATTAAAGAAGGAATATTTGATGATTTTAGTGCATTTAGTAGGAGATATTCATCAACCCCTGCATGTAGGTAATGGAGAAGATAGAGGTGGAAACGATGTGAAAGTAGAGTGGTTTTGGGAATCTTCTAATCTACATCGCGTATGGGATTCAGGGATCATCGACAGTAAACAATACAGTTATACAGAGCTAACAAACCTTGTGAATCACGCTACAAAGATTGAAGTAGAAGAGTGGCAATCAAAAGAAGTAGAAGAGTGGGCAAATGAATGCTTGACCTTTAGGGATGGGATTTATGATCTTCCTTCTAACAATAAGATCAATTACGAATATAGATACAAGCACTGGAATACTGTAAAGAGTCAACTCGCGAAAGGCGGTGTTCGTTTGGCCGGCCTTTTGAATGAAATTTACGGTTAATTTAAACGACCGAGTTGATACTCTATATCCATAAATGCTTTTTGGGATTTAATCAGTAGATCGACAAACTTCACTTGAGTGTTTATGTACTTGAGCTCCCTAGCATTTACTAGGAATAACGAACTTTCCCCAGAATCGAATTTCTGTTGCTCCGCATTTAAAAGGCGATTTGTGCTTGTTACGATGTCTCCATACCCTCCCAACTGTTGTTGCGTAACTTCCCATGTATTTAAAGCCGCAATTACATTATAGTTCAAGTCTCTTTCCATTTGGTCCAAGGCGTACGTCTTTTCCTTAATGTTGATATTAGTCTTTTGTAGTTGACCTCTTTCTTTTCTCAAAAATATAGGCATTTTGAAAGTTAGTCCCCAATTGTAATTGTTTATTGAATATCCCTCGATGATATCTCCAGTAACAGGTTCGTTAAGCGCATTATACTTCAAATCTAACTGTGGCTTTAGTCTTTCTAAATCTAGTTTTCTTTGGATTTCCAATTGTTCAAGATAAAGTTGGTTTTTAGCCAGTTTAGGGTGATTCATTATTAAAGTGTCAAGACGCTCTCTCATGGCGTCAGTATCAATTGTTGATGATACATCTTCTGCTTTTGGAGGCTTTATATCTGCTGATAGCTCTAAAGGAATACCATCTTTATTCCATATGAATACTTCCAGCTGAGCAGTTGCATTCTGATAATCCAATGTTGCATCTTGAAGCGATATTCGACGGTTTTGATACTGGATGAAGGCTTCAACTGTATCAATTGCAGGATCTTCTCCAATCAATGCAGATTGAGTTACTGCTCTATAACGAACACGTGCAAGCTCAAGTCCTTCTTCGAAAATCGCGTATTTTTGTGATGCGCCTACCCATTCCCAATATGCGGA
>CBFHXS010000093.1:0-4406 GCA_965659845.1 Brumimicrobium sp. | reverse complement strand
GTAATATAAAAAGAGCCCTTCTAATCATTAGTATTTGCCTTTAGTTTTTGGTTTACTATGATCTTCTGTGTAATAGTTTGGAGGGAATCCATTGAATTGTCTCCATAGTTCGTACCAGATTGGAACATCTTCCAGCAGTAACATGCTGTTTGCACCGCCACCTACACTAAGTACATCTGGCCATTTATGATCGCTCTCATCAGGTTCAACGAGTACTCTGAAAGTTCCGTCTGGTTGCGCAAATCGATCAATAGCATATACAGTTCCTCCATATGTACCAAAACTTGTGTTAGGCCATCCAGAGAAAACGATAGCAGGCCATCCATCAAATATTATACGCACATGTCTTCCTTTCTCGATGAGTGGAAGATCAATTGGCTGTACATACATTTCAACAGCTAATTCAGCATCTGCAGGCATGATGCTTACAATCTTTTGACCTTCCTTTATAAGTTCACCTATACCTGTCGTAACAGACTCAGTAATATAGCCACTCTGAGGAGCCGTAACATAATAGAATCCTTGACGGACTTTATAATTAGACAATTTGTTCTCCAGGCTTCGTACATCTTTCAGTGCACTCATTTGGCTTGATGCAGTTGTAAATTTTTCTGCGTTGATTTTTGCTATACTATTGTTGTAGTCATTTCTGATTGAGTTCAGTTCGATTTTAGCATTAATAACGTCGTTCTGAGAGGAGATAAGATCATTTTCTGCACCAATTTTATCTGCCACAGCCTTTTGGTATTTAACTTTTCTGTTCTCGAAATCAGTTTTTGATTTCAGCCCTTGTTCAAAAAGCGATTCGAATCGTTCAAATTGACGTTGCGCAATATCCTGATTCAATGTTGCTGCTTCAAATTTGATACTGTCGCTTTGTACTTTAAGGAGGGATTGTTTCAGCTTGTTCCCTGCTTGTTCAAGTTTCAGTTGTAATATGGTTTGAAGAGTTTCCATTTGACCTTCAAGCGTTTTTACTTTTTCAGAATACGCTTCAACAGACTTTTCAGAGGCGTCGACCTGATCTGAAGTTCTCTCTACAAGTTGTGGATCAAAATATTCTGCTTTAATCTCAGATATTTTTACAATCGTATCTCCTTTTTTAACGAGATCTCCTTCTTGAACATACCATTCATCAACTCTACCAGGAATAACTGAGTGTAACATTTGTGGTCTTGAAGAAGGAGATAATGCAGTCACATTACCTCGAGCTCTGATGTTCTGAGTCCAAGGGACGAACAGAAATATGATAAAGATCACGAGAACAACAGTTAAAATTCTAGGAAGAACTCTATGTGTGAGTCTTCCTTCAGCCGTGCGAAATGCACTAAACTTCAGTACGTTGATCTTATGCGTTATCGTTTTTTTAGATAAATTGAGCATATTAATACTTGTTTAATGAGGATTTGATTTGATCGTAAGTACCTTGATCAGTAATTTTTCCATCTTCCATTAACATAACCTTATCACTATTTTTCATAAGATCTGAATCTTTTGAAACAGCAACAATTGTCCAGTTATTTGACTTGTCGAATAAGAATTCCATGATTTTCATTTTGTCCGTATAACTTAAATGTTCAAAAGAATATTCTAAAAGAACAAGTCTCGGTTTGTCTACAATGGATCTAGCAATGAGTAGTTTTTGAATGATACTTTTTGGAAGTGATTTGCCATTTGGTAATATCATCGTGTTGTAACCCTTGGGCAACGAACTAATATATTGTGTTAATCCTACCTTCTCAATCGCCCACATTACATTCTCATGACTAGCGCGATCTCTTCCCACAACTATGTTTTCCATAATTGAACCAAAGAATAGATCTTCTTGGTTTAGGTTGGCTCCTATTACGCTTCTCAGAGACTCTAGATTAAGACTTCCTAAAGACAGACTGTTGTATGAAATGTTACCTTTCTGTACGTCATATAATCCAGCGATTACCTGGATAAGGGTGCTTTTCCCAGAACTGTTTTTACCCGCGATTACGACATTTTCGTTTGCCTTTATGCTTATATTTATGTCCTCGAGCGTGAAACTTGTTGAATTCGGGTAGTGGAATGAAACACCTTGCACATCTACATCTAACCCACCATTGTTAAGGTTGTTACGGATGTCAATACCTTCGTCTTTTTCAAGCTCCAAATCGGTTACTTGAGCAATCTTTTCAACTCCCGTAAGTACATCGTATACAGTTTCAATATCTCTAATAAGTTTTTCTATTGAATTGATAATCATTACGATTATGATTTCTGCCGCTACAAATTGACCAATATTCATTTGTTGTTCCATTACTAAAACACCGCCAATTGCCAGCAAGCCAGTAACAACAAGAACTTTGAATATTACAAGTAAACTGTATTGAGTCACGAGTATTTTGAAGTGCCTCTCTCTGGCGCTTAAATACCTTTCAGCATGAACATTGGATCTTTCTAGAGCATAATCGGTCTTTCCGGCAAGCTTGAAACTGATACTTGTTCTTCCTACTTCTTCCAGCCAGTGTGCTAGTTTATATTTATGACTGGATTCTTCCATACTCGTTTTAAATCCTTTTCTTCCTGTAAATTGGAATATCAGATAAAACACTAATAACAATAAGAAGCTAAAAATGATAAAGAAAGGATGATAAAGCGAAAGAAGAACTAATCCTAAAAAAACCTGTATGCCTGCCGTCGATATCGAGATCAATAATTTTGACATTCCTTTTTGAATGGTCATTACGTCAAAGAATCTATTGATAAGTTCCGGTGTGTACGTTTTAAATAGGTTCTCTAGTTTGATTCTAGGAATTCGATATGCAAATTCAAACGCAGCCCTTGTGAAGATTCTTTGCTGGATGTTTTCAGTAATCCTGAGTTGTAAAATTTGCATTATTCCGTTAAGCGCTACTCCAAGCACCACGATTATAACCATAACTATCCAAGCTGAATTCACTCTCCCTCCTTGGATCAGATTTACTATGGCCTGAACCCCCAAAGGAAGAGACAAGCTAATTAGCCCAGCGAAAAAAGAATAGTAGTATACGTTTCGAATCTCTCTACCATCTGCTTTTATGAGTCTCCAGAATCGTTGAGATACGGATAATTTATCTTCCATTATTTAGTGTTTATAGCATTTAGTGCCAGTTCAATTGAAAATTCTTGTACATCATCGATATCATCCTTGCTGCTGCAATTTGTTAAACTCGGCAGGTGTTCTCCAAAAAAACGTTGTAAATGAGCCCCCTCTACAATAGTAGAAACTAACATTTTTGGATAAGGATAATTAGGATTAATGTCATAAACAATGTCACTGACGCGTTGTACAACAGATTTGTAAAATGAGAAAACTCCATGTTTATTTTCCTCATCAACAAATTTATTTAAATAAGCCTTAGCAGACTCATCATATATAACTTTTTGTAATTTTCTTTCGTCGATATGTTTAAAGTTTCCATCTTCCTGAACATTCTGTGTCAAAACCTCTATTGCCTTTTTTAATTGTACCTCTCGGTCTTCAATATTTGTGATGGCAAAAACAAGTTTAGATTCCGTCCACCCCCAATACCATATTGTAAGGTACAATAATACTTTATGCTTATTTTCAAAGTATCGATAGATCGACGCCTCAGTAGAGTTTATCTCTGAGGCTAATTTTTTAAATGTAAAGGATTCAAAACCTATTTTATAAATAAGGTCTATGCTACCGGAAATAATTCTTTTACCAAGATTACTGCTTTCAGGATCTTTAAGGTAGATATAGTCATTTACCTTTATTTGAATATTTGATAGAAAACTCTGCATTCATAAAGTATTTACGTGCAAATATAATAGTAAAACTATTAATATTAGCAATAATTACTTTTAAAAACAGGAAAAAACAGTAATTGTTCAAACAAATATTCGTTCGGGGGTGTTATAGAAGGAAATATTTATAAGTGATTAGCAAAGAGAAGTACTATCAAGAGCAATTGGATTCCATGCAAGATATGATGGAGCGCACGACCTCTTACATGGAAGAACTTCAAGAAGAATTAAGTGAAGCAAAAGAATTATTGCAAGAAAAACACGATCAATTATTAGAAAGTGTAAACTATGCTGCGAAAATTCAAAATCTTTTATTGCCAAATCATGATTTTTTCAATCGCAATTTTCAGGACTATTATTGGCACGTTAATCAAAAGGATAGGATAGGTGGTGATTTTATTTATTACAATGAGTCAGACCATAAGATCTTTTTCGGATTGTTTGACTGCACGGGCCATGGAGTTCCTGGGTCTCTGCTAGCTATCATGGGGCATAGATTGTTGGAAGAATCCTTTTTTCATGAAGATCAACCTACAACGCGATCCGTTATGGAGGCTGTTGATGATGGTTTTAGACAGTTTTTTAAAACAGAAGCGACTGACATCCAAGACGGGATGGAAGGGATA
>CBFHXS010000092.1:0-10363 GCA_965659845.1 Brumimicrobium sp. | reverse complement strand
CTCTATTTCAGATGCTTTTGCTTTTATTTGTCTATTTCAATTGTTATCTTCGCATACATTAGAAAAATGAACAAATAATTAACTGTTATTATGGCCTTTGATATAGATATGATAAAAGCAGTTTACGACCGTTACCCGGATCGTGTAGCTGCAGCTAGAAAAGCAGTCAACAAACCGTTGACGCTATCAGAAAAAATCTTATACACACACTTGTGGGATGGTTCTGCAAAAGAAACTTTCGAAAGAGGAAAGTCTTATGTGAACTTCGCTCCGGATCGTGTAGCAATGCAGGATGCAACTGCTCAAATGGCTCTATTGCAGTTTATGCAAGCTGGAAAGGACAAAGTAGCAGTTCCTTCTACAGCGCATGCTGATCACCTTATTCAAGCGAAACTGGGGGCAGATAAAGATTTACAGGAGAGTTTAAATAAGAACAACGAGGTATTTAACTTTTTAAGTTCTGTTTGTAATAAATATGGTATCGGATTCTGGAAGCCAGGAGCTGGTATTATACACCAAGTTGTACTAGAAAACTATGCATTCCCTGGAGGGATGATGATTGGTACGGATTCTCACACTGTAAATGCCGGTGGACTAGGAATGGTTGCTATTGGTGTTGGAGGGGCTGACGCTGTTGATGTTATGGCAGGAATGCCTTGGGAGTTGAAATTCCCTAAACTTATCGGTGTGAAGCTAACAGGAAAAATGAACGGATGGACATCTGCTAAAGATGTTATTCTTAAAGTAGCTGGCATTCTAACTGTTAAAGGTGGTACTGGTTGCATCGTTGAATACTTTGGTGAAGGAGCCAAGTCAATCTCAGGTACTGGTAAGGGTACAATCTGTAACATGGGTGCTGAAATTGGTGCGACAACATCAACATTCGGATATGATGATTCAATGCGTCGATACTTGAAGGCAACAGGTAGAGAAGATGTTGTTGAATTGGCTGACGGTGTTGCAGAGCACTTAACAGGAGATGATGAGGTTTATGCAAATCCAGAACAATATTTTGATCAAGTGATTGAGATTAATCTTGATACTTTAATGCCACATGTTAATGGACCTTTTACTCCAGACTTGGCAACGCCTATCGATAAGTTAGGAGATGCTGCTAAAGAAGGAGATTGGCCGCTTAAGCTTGACTGGGGATTGATCGGTTCTTGTACGAATTCTTCTTATGAAGATTTAACACGTGCTGCATCTATAGCAAAACAAGCGCTTGATAAAAACTTAAAAACGAAATCAGACTTCGGTATTAACCCAGGTTCTGAACAAGTAAGATTCACAGCTGATAGAGATGGTTTATTGAAGGTTTTTGAAGACCTGGACGCTACAATCTTTACGAATGCTTGTGGGCCATGTATTGGCCAGTGGGATAGAGCAGGAGCTGACAAGCAAGAAAAAAACTCTATCATTCATTCGTTTAACAGAAACTTCTCTAAAAGAGCAGATGGTAACCCAAATACACACGCGTTTGTAACGTCTCCAGAAATGGTAGCTGCAATGGCGATATCTGGTCGATTGGATTTTAATCCACTTACCGATACTTTGACTAATGAGAATGGTGAGGAAGTTAAATTAGACCCACCAACAGGATTAGAATTACCTCCAAAAGGATTTGACGTAGAGGATAATGGGTATCAAGAGCCTGCCAAAGACGGAAGTAACATTGATATTAATGTGAAACCTGATTCTGATCGTTTGCAGATCTTAACTCCATTTGAGCCTTGGGACGGTAAAAATATCACAGGAATGAAGTTGTTGATCAAAGCATTCGGTAAATGTACGACTGATCACATTTCAATGGCTGGTCCTTGGTTGCGTTACAGAGGACACTTAGATAATATTTCGAATAACTGTTTGATTGGTGCTGTAAATGCATTCAACAAAGCAACTAATGAAGTTACAAATCAATTGACTGGTGAAAAAGGAGAGGTTCCGGCAACAGCTCGTGCTTACAAGGCGGCTGGTGTACCAACAATCGTGGTAGGAGATCATAACTACGGTGAAGGTTCTTCAAGAGAACACGCAGCAATGGAGCCACGTCACCTAGGTGTAATGGCAGTTCTTGTTAAGTCATTTGCGCGTATCCATGAAACAAACCTTAAGAAACAAGGTATGTTAGGGTTGACTTTTGCTACAGAAAGTGATTACGATAAAGTGAAAGAAGATGATACATTCAACTTCTTGGATCTTGATCAATTTGCTCCTGACAAGCAATTGACTCTTCAGTTAGTTCATGCCGATGGATCTAAAGAGGAAATCAAATTGAATCATACATATAATCAAGCGCAAATAGACTGGTTTAGAGCTGGTTCTGCATTGAACTTGATTCGTAAAGAGGCTGAAAAAGCATCTTAATAAAGAATAATCTAAAGTAAAAGGCTACTCAATTGAGTAGCCTTTTTTTATTTTTATATATGTCGAAAAAGAAAGTATTCGGAATTTGTGGGTCAGCTTCTGTACAAAGTAGTAATTACGAGTTACTGAAAACACTATCCAATGTGTTTTTGGATGATTTTGATTGGATAATCACAAATGACCTTAGAGATTTTCAATTGTTCACACCTGAAGACTTGGAAGTTGAATTACCTTCTAAAGTAAAAGACTTTAAAAAGCAGCTTTTAAATGCTGATGCAATCGTAATTGTAACACCAGAATATACGCATAACATTCCAGCTGTGTTAAAGAATGCACTAGAGTGGTGTACTGCTTCAGGAGAATTTTCAAATAAACCAGTTTTGCCGATCACTTTTACTCCTTCAGCACCGAGAGGGAAGTATGCAATGAATTCTTTACTTGAATCCTTAAAAACAATGGACGCAGATATAGTCACTGAACTTTCGTTGTACAAGACAGATGTAGATTTTGATGAATATGCGATTTCACTACCAAAAGAGATTAATTACTTGCTAGGAGAAGCCCTGAGTTTACTTTGAGAAATTTTTCATAGAGTGAAGTTATTTCTTGGTCTTTCCTTTTTTCTTTTCTTATCTTTTTTATTCCATTGCCAATAGAAGTAAGGGAATACTGGTATGGGGAATAATTGCTGCGCTTGTATATCGGGGAAAAATCCATTGATCGCCAATAGTTCGAAACGCATATTACGTAAAATACCGAACCTGTTTTTATAAAATGGTGCTATACGAAAACCGTACGTCAGTTGATGTTTCCTTGGAACATTTTCTAAAAATGTTAACGTAGAACCATAGGTGTAGCCCATATGGTAACTAATCCAATTGGAGGGTCGATAATCAACGCCAATTGAATAATTTGGATTCCAACTTTTCGTAAATGTTCGAGTATTGAAATTTAGTGAATCATTATTTTGCATGATCAGTTCTCCAATGTAATCAACCCCGAAAGAAAGATTAACAAACCAACTGTCTTTTATTTCGTAACCGAAAGATGGCTTTAGGTGGAAATACGATCCGTTTTCCCAAATAGTCAAAGTTGGAGTTGTAAATCGTTGCAACGTATCCCAAAAGTGCACGAACATAGCTTCGACTCCAATCGTTGGGATTATTCCTTTTTGTTCATTGAATCTATAGCGAAGGTTGAGGCTTGGAATTGGCTTTTTCAATTCTGAAAAGGCTCCATATATCCATGGTAATAAATCAATTTGAGCAGTAAGTTTATCGGTGATTCCATAGAAGGCCCAACTCGGAAATGGTAATGTTTGAATAGATTGAGCGTAAATCCACTCACCTTTTTTTAAAGTATACGGAGTTATGCAATCTATAGGGTGTAGATATGCGTCGTCTTTGATTGGGTTTGTTATTTCAATAGAATCTTTCTGACCAAATAATGTCAGAGGAGATATGAGTAATACTATCAGTAAACATCTAAATATCATCTAAATAGTAGTTGAGAAATAACTAATTTACTGATAAAAAATTAATTAATAATTTCATCTGGATCACTTAACTGGTTTTCTTCCACAGTTGATAATTTCAGATTAGAAATAGTTTCCGTTTTTGTTGGTCGAATATAAATCATGTAAACAATTCCGGCTGCTGCAAAAAGTAGAAAGTAGTAATTTCCAGTTATTAGGTACTGCACTATGCCGAAAAGAACAGGTCCTTCAACTAAGGCGAACTTTGTAATTAAGATTGTTCTGTATGCTTGAAGTTTACTGCCTAGGGATGCTTCTTTTTTGATTTTGTTTAGTTTATTCTGGGCTAGTATACTTCCCATGATAATACCAGAACCTATAAGTGTCGGCACCAAAATAATAGTCAATAGCTCTGCTTCATCCTTGATTTCTTCAATCGACTGATTAAGATAAAAAGATATTATTGCAAATAGCAGCTGTCCTAAAACAAGAGCTGCATGAATGACGGTGAGTGATGTAAAGTACTGCTTTGATGTAAATGATTGGTTCTCCATGAAAAAGTTTTTAAATCGTTAGTCTTAGTTAAAATAAATAGGTTATTAAACCTATCTATATTCAGTTCTAATTGGTCTTTTTGATCTTTTCAAACTGAATTCCCAGCTTTCTTTCGTATTGACGTAGTTTTTTAATTTCTGCATTATTGACAAAACTAATAGAAGTCCCTTCTTTACCGGCACGAGCAGTTCTTCCACTTCGATGTGTATAGTATTCATCACTCTCTGGAAGCTGGTAATGCACTACAAACGTAAGTCCAGAAATATCTATCCCTCTTGCTGATACATCAGTTGCTACTAGTATACGCAATGATTCATTCTTGAAAGCACGCATCACTTTGTCACGTTCTTTTTGAAGTAAATCACCATGGATTGCGTCAGTTGCGATGTTCTTTGCGATCAATTGTTTAGCGAGCTTCTTGGCTGTAGCTTTCGTTCTGCAGAATACCACACCACGATTATTGTGCTGAGATTTTAAAAATAGTAATAGAGCATTTAATTTTTCAGATTCATCACAAACCAGGTATTGATGGAGAATGTTTTTATTGACTACGCTACCGGGTTTTACTTCAAAACGCACAGCGTCAGAATGCAAATGTTTTTTAACCATTTCTTGAATACCATGTGGCATTGTGGCTGAAAACAACCATTTGTTATCAACTCCGGTAAGGAAACTCAAGATCTGATCTAATTCATTTTGGAACCCCATACTTAACATTTCGTCTGCCTCATCGAGAATAATAGTCTTGACTTTACTCAAACGAACAGCTTTTTTATCAACTAGATCAATTAATCGACCTGGTGTTGCAACGATAATTTGAGTTGGACGCTGTAACGCTGAAATTTGACGATCAATTTTTTCTCCTCCGTATACGGATTCAATAAAAATCTTATCTGAATATTTAATATATCTAAACAACTGTTTAGCAACTTGCTGCGCGAGTTCTCTAGTAGGGCAGAGTATTAAACCTTGAACATCATCACTAGTAGCATCTATTCGCTCCAATAAAGGCAGTCCATAGGCAGCTGTTTTTCCTGTTCCAGTTGGAGCTTGGGCTACAATATCTGTTTTAGTTCCTATTAGAGAAGGAATTACCTTCTTTTGAATATCAGTAGGTGCTGAGATATTTAATTCTGCTAGTCCTTTGACTAAATTATTGCTTATTCCTAATTCTTTAAAATTCATCGTTGTAAAAACTCTTAATTGAAGAGCAAAGGTAAACAATATGAATGAGTGAACTATAAAAGTAAAAACTACTCCACATGAGAAGGGGTTAAGGTTGAAGTCTAGGGTTAATTATTTCAATGAACTCCAATATCAGATATGCCTTTATCTGTTTGAATACTGTATGCTGAGATCTATCTTCCACTAAAACTGAAATAGATTATTCATTGCTTATTGGCCACTCACTTTTCAATATGGCATAAATTATATCATCACACCATTCGCCATTGATGAGAAGACTTTCTTTGAAGTGAGCTTCTTTGCGCATGCCAATTCTTTCAAGTAGATGAGCTGATTTCTTGTTGTTGGGGTCAATTGAGGCAGAAATTCTATGCTTGTTCAGGTCGTTGAATAAGTAATCTATTGTTCGTCTGAGTGCTTCAGTTGCGTAGCCTTTGGAGTGAAACTTTTTGTTTAAGGTAATCCCTATTTCGACATGCTTATTAAAACTTTGAACAAAATGAATACCCAGATCACCAATCATTTCTCCTGAAGTTTTTTCAATTAGGGCGAGTTGAAACCATGTGCCAGCTATATCTATCTCTTTAGATGTTCTCTCGATATAAACTATTACATCTTGCTTTTTAGTGGGAATCCAGCCTTGGTATTTATTAGTTTCATGATCCCTTCTGTATTCAAATAAATCGTTATGATCCTCCATTCGAATTGGTCTAAGAGTTAACCTATCTGTTTCTATTTTCATTACGAGTTTAATATGGATTCTTTTTCATTAAATTAATCTTTTTTTTGATTCGTGTAACCAATAAGAATCAGCCAATTATGTATTAAGAATCAAATGATAAGCACAATATTATGAGAATAACTCTTTTACTCCTTACTTTTTTCATTGGAACTATATTGCTAGCACAAGAAGGCGTCACATTTGATTTAACAGTCAATGTTGGTCCAGGTGGCAATGGAGCAAACAGACGTGTTGTTTTTGTAGAGTCTTCGACGTTTGAAAGGTTGGAATACCAAACAGATGTAAATGGAGAACTTTCTGTGGTTTTAGACCATGGCAAATTATGGTTTGGTTCTGTAGGAGAAATGAGGAACTGTATACGACTGAAAACTGAATACAGCGGAGAGTCAAGCCAGACGATGTCTTATGATCCTGAGGGGTGGGAGAGAGAGAATAAGGTATTGCCAGACCGTCGATCCATTCATTTTAAAGAGATACCTCAGAGCTCTTACTCGAATTCATCATCGTTTAATGAGAATGAAAGCTTAATAACAATTGTCTTAAGAGGTAGAACAGGCAGGCCTCAACCCAATATTGAAGTTGCTCTGGTTTGTTTTGAAACGGAAACGAAGTTTTATGGAGTAACGAATCGCATGGGTGAAATGACATTTAAGGTCTTGAATAACAAGAGTTATGAAATTGATGTTGATGGAATAGAATCTTTGCGATATATTGATCTTGATAATAGGTCTGTGATCCAAACTGTTGGGATGATGTTTGAACCGAAGACATTCACTGAAAGGAAAGATCGTAGGTTCATTGTTCAAAGCTTACCGGATAATGTAAAACCTAGCTCATCTCATGCTCGTGTAAAACTGGATGTTATGTCCTCAGGTATGACTGCGGCGAATGAAGAGGTGCATCTTCGCATGCGTAAATCGAATAAAGTTTATAAAGCGAAAACAAATGATCAAGGGCAGGTAACGTTCATGCTCCCTGTCAATAATCAATACATGGTCGATTTTGAATTTCAACGTGATGCTGAGGTAATAGACCTTTCGTTTATCAAAGGAATAGGGTTCGTGAATCAAGGAATAAACTATATACCAGATCCTCGCTTAAAAAACATTGAGGATTTTATTCCATCGGTTGCTGAGCTAATTGAATATGATATTAATGATTTTGTAGATAAGCAATATCCAGAGCCAGAATCTAGTGATGCTGACTTCTATTTGAAATGGGGTAATAAATTCAATAACAGTTCAAAGGAGGCATTACTTGAAGTGGGGCTTAAGGTAAAGTCTAAGATGACACGAAAGTCCAAAGATCCTCTTAATATTTGTTTTGTGGTGGATAAGAGCGGGTCTATGTCGGGGGAAGATCGGATAGGTCAATTGCGAAAATCTCTGGCAAATTTCATCAAACAACTTGCACCGACTGATTTCGTTTCATTGATTGTTTTTGATAATCAAGCCACCGTCGCTATACCAGCTCAAAAAGTAGGAGATAAACAAAAAATGCTTGATATTATCCATGCTATTCAAGCGGGAGGCGGAACAAATATCCATGAGGGATTAATTAGAGGCTATGAGGAAGTGAAAAAACTAAAAACATCATCAACCATAGATCGATTGATACTTTTAACGGATGGGTATGGAAGCACGCCAGTAGAAACAATAGTTTCTGGAGCAAATACTTTTGTTACAGAAGGTTTCGAGTTGTCGGCTGTAGGAGTTGGGACTGGTTATAATCAGGAGTTGTTATCTCAATTGGCTTCGACTGGAGGAGGTTTGTTGCATATGGCAGGAACTTCGAATAATATTCAAGAAGTATTTCAACGCGAATTAGAGAGTATCATTTACCCGATGGCCAAAAAGGCGAGATTATCTGTTCGATACAATGATAAGATTGTGTACCGTCAACTCTACGGTTATGCCAATGAAGTGGTTGAGTCAGGAAAAATGGATGTAGAGATTCCTCATCTTTTTCCAGGACTTGATAGACTAGCATTGATCAAGTTTGATCTTATCGATGCTAAGCGTGAATTAGAGCGTGAAAAGATAGATGTAACATTAGAGTACATCGATGCTGTTTCTGGCAAAGTAGTAAAGCGTGAAAAATCAATTCGACCAGAATGGACGGATGCTACAGGAAAATTGGATATGACAATTGATAAGGAGCACAAAAAAGCACTCGCAGTAGCAATTGCAAATCAGTCATTGAAAGTCATGGCAAATGCTTTTGAATCAGGGGATCGTAAAGCAGCGGAAGCCTCTGTTGCGATTGCCTTAAGTCAGATCAAGCAACTTTTTCCGAATGCTACTCCAGAGCAATTAATCTTTGTTAACGATCGATTACTTGAATACGTTCAGGTATTCGAACGTTTAAGGAGTGGAGGGTTCTAGGAAGTTCAACTAAGTTATTACTACTTTTGGATAATGAAATTAATCGTATTCATTTTAAGCTGGTTGAGTCTGAATTTTAGCTGTGCTCAATCCTTTTCATCGCATTACATTGAAATGAGTGATGGTGTCAAGCTTGCAGCAGATGTATATCTTCCAGAAGATCATGCGGGAGACTCATTACCTGTACTGGTCCAATTCGAAAGGTATTGGCGCTCCGCACAGACGCGTAAAACAAAGGATCTGGATCCTGTACTATACGGTATTTCAGAATTGTTTTCGAATAATGGATATGTGATTGTCATTGTAGATACAAGAGGATCTGGTGCTTCATATGGAACACGTTTATCAGAGTATCAACCGCAAGAAGTTCAGGATGCAGGTGAAGTTTTAGATTGGATAGTTGATCAGCCTTGGTCGAATGGAAAAGTTGGGGCATACGGTACTTCTTATACTGGGACAACCGCAGAGCTACTTTGTGCTACTCAACATCCCGCTGTGAAGGCAGTTATTCCAGGTTGATCAGATTTTGATCTATTTCGAAGTCCCGTTCGCCCTTACGGAATGTTGGCCAGTAGCTTTATTAGAAAGTGGGGTTTATATGTTCGTTGGCTCGATCGTAATAGAAAGTAATTCTTGCGGAGTGATGTTAAGCCTGTAGAGAAAAGTTTACCGAGGCAAGTCAAGAAGGATCACAAGGAGAATTTGCAGGTATACCGTGCAACGAAGTCAGGTGAGTTTCGCAATGCTCAAATGGGAGAATTTGGTTATACAGAGTGCTCCGTGGTAAACAGGGAAGAGGAGATCGAGGCCTCAGAAGTGCCTATGTTCATATTAGTGAGTTGGATGGATGCTGGTACAGCCGAAGGAGCAATTCAACGATTGAATAATTTTTCCAATGAACAGAAGGTATTATTCATGTCAACTTCTCATGGAGGATGGTCGCATGCAAGTACTTTTTTGGTTGGCGATAGTACCAGGTATCCAAATCCAACTTACGCGGAGCAGTGTAATATGCAATTAGAGTTCTTTGATCATCACTTGAAAGAAAAAGACAACGGAGTGGAGGATTGGCCAAAGGTTCGATATTATAATATGGGTGAAGAAAAGTATCATCAATCAGATCAATGGCCGTTGAAGAATACAGAAATAACGAATTTCTACTTTCATAAGGATGGTTTGCTTTCTGTGGATGAACCTCTTGATACGACAGGAAAAGACGATTATAAAGTCGATTTTGGAGTTACCACAGGAGAACGGAATAGATGGACAACTCAGATGGGAGATCCTATTCTTGGTTTACATCAAAGGCAGGATATGGACACAAGGATGTTAACCTATACCTCTCGGCCCATGAAAGAAGATCTTCAGATCGCCGGAACTCCAGAAATCACTATCCAACTGTCCTCAACTCATGAAGATGGTGCAGTTTTAGTTTATCTCGAAGTCGTCGATGAACAAGGGAATAGTCGATACATAACAGAGGGTGGATTGCGATTAATTCATCGTAAAATGAGTACAGATACCGCATACAATATACATTCATTTAATGAAGCTGACGCAGAACCACTTGTTCCTGGACAAGTAGCTACAGTTAAGTTCAAACAATGGCCTACTTCAGTGACTATTAAAAAAGGTCAGTCATTGCGTATTGCTATCGCT
>CBFHXS010000091.1:0-10434 GCA_965659845.1 Brumimicrobium sp. | reverse complement strand
ATGTATGGGTTATCTACTGTTGTGCATAACAATCTAATATATGTAACAGTTACATATATATCTATTGTGTGTTTATACTCAAATTTAATGAATCAAAAGGACTTTGAATGTTTTTAACGTGATTTATTGTTACTTGGGTATAAATCTCGGTAGTCTTGCTACTTCTGTGCCCTAACAAGCTCTGTATGTATCTCAGATCAGCTCCATCTTCCAATAAATGAGTGGCAAAGCTATGTCTTAACATATGAGGAGTTACTCGTTTATTTATTTTGGCTCTGCGAGCTGCTGCTTTTATAATTCTACCAACACTCTCAGCACTATACTGTTTTTTTCCTGGTCCTTCAAATAGGTATTCTTTTGGACGATATTCTTTAAAGTAGGTTCTTAATTCTTTCAAAACATGAGGACTTAATATCGTTACCCTATCTCTATTCCCCTTACCTGCTCTAACTATTACAAGCATGCGCTTCCCATCTATATCTCCTAATTTCAAATTCAATAATTCTCCTCTTCTAAGACCTGCAGAATAGAGTAAACTAATGATACATCTATGTTTTAAATTTGCCGTTCTGTTTATCATCTCAGAAACCTCTTCTTTACTTATAACCTTTGGTAGTTTTTGCTCCGGTCTGGGTCTTTCGATAGAATAAAAACGATTCGGCATGCCCATCACTACTTCATAATAAAACTTTATACTATTCACTGCTTGATTTAAATAAGAGTTAGAACGACCCTCTTGCACTAATAATTGAATGTAATTACGTATATCATTCTCGTCAATACTATCCAATGATTTATCTGAATAATAATTAATGAAATTCTCAAAGAAATTAATATACGTCCTTGCAGTATTGAGAGAATACTTTTTGATTTCTAGCTTGCGCAGGAAATCCTCTGGGCAGGCGCGATATCCATCCTTAAGCTCCCTTTTTCTGAATGAATCAACACTAATCAACTCATCACCTCTATGACTCGGCTTGTTATTAAAAAAATTACCTGTGTTCACCCATGCTACGCCTTTGAACACCTTAAAAATAATACCTATATTCTTTTTAGTATTTGCAACGTAGTGCATGGAATAGGCTTCGCTCCAACATAATTCTGGTAGAGTCCTAATCAATCCATCAATAGCAGGATGAGGATAGTATTTTAAGCCAATAAATTTAGCATCATCTATAAAAAGATGTTTTAATGTGATATGTTTTGAGTTATAATTCATAATCCCCAAATATCACCTCAAATAGTCATATTTAGCAAATTAAATCGTATTTTTATACGTATAACTAACGTATAATATACACTTAATGGAATCAAATAAATGTCTCTATTGCAGGGAGAAACTCGAAGGAAGAGTTGATAAGTTATTCTGCAATCCTAGCTGCAAGTCTGCATATCACTATCAAAAAAGTCAAGAGAAAGAAGCGAGCTTGTATAATCAAATCGACTATCAACTGAAACAAAACCGCAGAATATTGAAAAACTTCAATAAGGCAGGAAAAGCAACAGTTAGAAAGGAATATTTGTTAGCCGAAGGATTTAACCCAAAATATTTTACACACTATTGGAAAAACAAAAAAGGAGACGTATATCTATTCTGTTACGAGTTTGGTTATCTCGAAAGAAAAGAAAACGGGAAGTCTAAATACGTTTTAATTCAATGGCAAGACTATATGAACTAAATTCGTAAACTGAGAAAAACTACGAAATCCTGCGGATATCCGCTCCCAGGTTATTCAAACGGATATCGATATCCTGGTAACCGCGGTCAATTTGCTCGATGTTATGGATTACACTCTTACCTTCCGCAGAAAGAGCAGCAATCAATAATGAAACTCCTGCACGGATATCTGGCGATGTCATTTGAATCCCACGTAAGCTCGTTTCACGATTCATTCCGATCACAGTAGCACGGTGCGGATCACATAAAATGATCTGAGCCCCCATGTCAATCAATTTATCCACGAAGAATAAACGCGATTCAAACATTTTCTGGTGAATCAGAACACTTCCCTTGGCTTGAGTAGCAACAACCAATACGATACTTAGAAGATCGGGTGTAAATCCAGGCCATGGTGCATCTGAAACAGTCAAAATTGATCCGTCGATAAAAGTATCCACCTCATATGACTTCTGAGCAGGAATGAAAAGATCATCTCCTCTTAACTCCATCTTAATTCCTAAACGCTGAAACGTTTGTGGAATAATTCCTAAATGTTCGTATCCAACATCCTTGATCGTAATTTCTGATTGTGTCATTGCTGCCAATCCAATGAAACTTCCGATCTCGATCATATCAGGTAGAATTCTGTGGTAACACCCACCTAACGACTTTACTCCCTCGATGTGGATCAAGTTACTTCCTATTCCCGTGATCTTCGCTCCCATGTTATTGAGCATCTTACACAATTGCTGTAGGTAAGGCTCACATGCGGCATTATAGATTGTAGTCTTTCCTTTTGCTAAAGCTGCAGCCATCACAATATTAGCTGTTCCTGTTACAGATGCTTCATCCATGTGGATGTACAATCCTTCCAGTTTCTTTGCTTCAACAGTGTAAAAATGTTCTTTTGAATCAAAGTTGAATTTAGCACCTAACTTAATCAACCCTTCAAAGTGCGTATCCAGTCTTCTGCGACCGATCTTATCTCCTCCTGGCTTCGGCATGAATGCTTTTCCGAAACGAGATAATAATGGACCTATGATCATTACAGATCCTCTTAATCCACTTGCACGCTGTTTAAAGTCTTCTGATTTCAAGTAATCAAGGTCAAGATCTTTGGCTTGAAAGATATAGGTCCCCTTCTCTACTTTCTCGATCTTCACTCCCATCGCTTGAAGGAGGTTGATGAGTTTATTAACGTCAATAATATCTGGCAAATTTGAAATGGTAATCTTTTCTGGAGTTAACAGAACCGCACAAAGTATTTGTAACGCTTCGTTCTTGGCTCCCTGAGGAATTACTTCCCCCTTCAGTTTTTTACCTCCGTGTATTTCAAATGATGCCATAGTTGATTATTTTCTTCTTTTTTTACCACCTCCCTTACGTTTCTTGTTTTTCGGCGAAGGTGCGGTAATATTATATTGCTTAAGTATCTGTTTCGTTGATGTCAACTGTTCAGGATTTTCGACTTTTAATTTCCCTTTTGAAAGTTCTTTTAAATGTGATGCAATCGCTCCATTTTCAACATTCTCAGTATGAAACATCAAATAGTTCTTCTTCATCAAGTTCGCGAGAACATCAGTCATGTAATCTTTCTCTTCTTTATCCTCGATGTCATTCGCAACTGTTCGAATCATTTCTTCAGTATAATACCCAAAATGACCATACTTGCTTTTGTTCTTAGGATACTTCATATCCTTCGGACGTTCGCGCAACTTTTCAGGTTCTGGAATCGGATACGGAGATTCTACATCAATCTCAAAGTCACTCATAATAAATAAATGTGTCCAAAGCTTATGAGTGTAATCCTCCACGTCTCTAAGATGTGGATTGAGTTGTCCCATTACGTCGATGATTGCACGCACAGCACGATTACGTTCTTCTTTCGATTCTATGCGCTTAGCATGATCGATCATATTCTGAACGTTTCGTCCATATTCAGGAATATGCAGTTGGGGGCGCTCCGTATTATAGGAGAGCGCATTCATTTTTTTGTTTTCCAAAATCTAAAATAATTTTAGTGAACTAAAATTTGATACAGGACTAAGCCCAGATCAAGATAGCTCCGATCACAGCCAATGCTACGATTGTGTAAATCGTTCCTACTGCAGCTGTTGATTCTTCAAAAAAGTTATCAGGCATAATATTTAGTTTTATGTGGTAAAAATAATAAAAGTTGCTGTTTATTTTAGGCGTTTCTATGAAATTTATATGAATAGTTTTCAATATACTGAATTGTAAAAAAATCACTACTCAAAATTCTTAACTCTAAAGTCTAAATTCAGAAGTCATCACTTCACAAAAACAACTTCTGGTTTCGGAGTCATTCCTTTACGAACGAGTCTCCCCCCTTTTTTCCATAGTTGCCACTCCTCCACGACACCATTTTTCATCGATACTGAAAAGGCATAGTACATTTCCGTCTCTTTTACTTCGTACACCCCATGAATAACTTGCTTTTCCGTTGTAAGCCACAATTCGTTGTAAGCTAATTCTAACGTAAATTCGGCTGCTGGTATTTCTACCTCATCATCATTAATATTAACCGCGTAGGACTCTTGAGTACCCTCGTAGGTTCCTAAATACTTCTTCGGAAAAGGGCGATTCCCTGCCATACAGGCAGCAAAAACAATAAAGACCAATAGAAACAGACTGAAGACGAATGATTTATACATAGTTTATGATTTCCGTTCTCGAAGTTAGTTAATTCCTGAATAATCTGAAAGTTTTTCACATTTCGAACCAAGTATCAACAACCGGCATTTTCTTTGCCTGAAAAGCGCTAACTTTAATATTCAATTCTGACATCATGGAACAATATCATAAATTATTACAACACATTCTGGACAATGGGACAGACCGAGGAGATAGGACGGGTACAGGAACACGCTCTATTTTCGGACATCAGATGCGCTTTGATTTAAACAAAGGTTTTCCTTGTGTAACTACAAAAAAACTGCACCTAAGATCGATTATCCATGAACTGTTATGGTTCATTAGCGGTGATACAAATATTAAGTATCTTAAAGAAAATCAAGTGCGAATTTGGGATGAATGGGCCGACGAAAATGGAGATTTGGGACCTGTTTACGGTCATCAGTGGAGATCATGGCCTGACGGAAATGGAGGTACTATTGATCAGATCTCACAGCTTGTAGATCAATTGAAAAACAATCCCAATTCGAGAAGACATATCGTTTCTGCATGGAACGTAGCGGATGTAAAAGATATGGCTTTGCCGCCATGTCACTGTTTATTTCAGTTCTTTGTCGCTGAGGGAAAATTAAGTTGCCAATTGTACCAGCGTTCAGCGGACACATTTCTTGGGGTACCTTTTAACATCGCGAGTTATGCGCTCTTTACAATGATGCTAGCTCAAGTATGTGGCCTCGAACCTGGTGAATTCATTCATACTTTTGGAGATGCTCACTTATACTCTAATCATTTCGATCAAGCCAAACTTCAATTATCGAGAGAGTTTAGACCACTACCAACGATGAAGATCAATCCTGATGTTAAAGATATTTTCTCATTTAAATATGAGGATTTTGAACTTATGAATTACGATCCGCACCCACACATTAAAGCTGCCGTAGCAGTATAATCAGTAGTATGAAATATTCGTTAATCGTTGCCGTAGGGGAGAATAATGAGATCGGTAAAAACAACGATCTACTTTGGCATTTACCCAGAGACATGAAGTTCTTCAAAGAAACCACTGCAGGTCAGGTTGTGGTGATGGGCAGAAAGAACTGGGAGTCAATCCCAGAAAGGTTTAGACCTTTACCCAATCGAGAGAATATTGTATTGACAAGAAATAGTGATTACACCGCTGAAGGAGCTGAGGTCATTAAAGATTTCAACGAAATTAAAAATGTAATTCAAGATGATCAGAAAACGTGTTTTATCATTGGAGGTGCTCAAATCTACGACATTGCTCTAGAAGATGGAAATGTAAATGAAATGTTCATCACACAAGTGCACGACTCTTTTGATGCAGACACCTATTTTCCAAAGATCGATTTAGACCATTGGCAGGAAGAAGTAATTCTTCAGTATGAAAAGGACGAAAAAAACCCGCATTCATTTACCATTAAACGATACTGGAAGTAAGCATGAAACTATGCATGGCCGAGAAACCGAGTGTGGCAAAAGATATTGCCAATGTGATTGGTGCAAACCAACGCAAAGACGGTTACTATGAAGGGAATGGGTACCAAGTTTCTTGGACCTACGGTCATTTGTGTACTTTAAAAGAGCCAAAAGACTATGTCGATGAATGGAAGTATTGGAATTTAAGGTACCTCCCCATGGTTCCTTCTCGATTTGGAATCAAGGTCATCGAGCAAGACAGTATTCAACGTCAATTCAGAATTGTAGAAAGACTAGTAGAAAGTGCTACAGAAATCATAAACTGTGGTGATGCCGGACAAGAAGGAGAAGTGATTCAGCGATGGGTATTGTTGAAAGCAAAATGTAAGGTTCCAATAAAGCGATTATGGATCAGCTCATTGACTGAAGAGGCAATCAAAGAAGGATTTGCAAACCTAAAAGAAGGTGATCAATTCAACAATCTCTATGCTGCAGGAAGCGCAAGAGCGGTTGGTGACTGGTTGCTTGGAATCAATGCGACGCGGCTTTTCACTAAGAAATTCGGACACCAAAAGCAGGTATTGTCAATAGGGAGAGTGCAAACCCCTACTCTAGCTATGATTGTAAATCGTCAGTTAGAAATAGACAATTTTACTTCTGAAGAATATTGGGAACTAAGAACCATTTATAGAGATACAGAATTCAATAGTGTCCTTGGAAAAATCAAGAAAGAGGAAAAGGCTAATTACGCACTAGAAAAGATTTCAGAAGAAGAGTTTGAGATTACCTCATTCGAGCAAAAAGAAGGAAAGGAAAAACCTCCGCGCTTATTTGATTTGACAGCCCTACAGGTTGAAATGAACAAAAAACAGGGGTACTCTGCGGACGAAACCTTAAAATATATTCAAAGTCTCTATGAGAAAAAACTAGTGACTTACCCACGTGTGGATACGACATACCTGCCTGATGATGTCTACCCGAAGATACCAGGAATATTAAAAAACTTGAAATACTATCAAGAATTAGTCAGTCCTCTTTTAGGTGGAAAGATCAGAAAAAGCAAGCAGGTATTCGACAATAAAAAAGTGACGGATCACCATGCAATTATCCCAACAGGCGTAACACCTTCTGGAGTTTCTGTTGAAGAAAAGAGAGTATATGATACCGTCGTGAAACGCTTTATTTCTGTATTCTATCCTGATTGTATTGTAAGTAATACAACAGTCCTTGGGGAAGTACTAAAGTTAGAGTTCAAAGCTACAGGAAAACAAATCTTGACTCCGGGCTGGCGAGATGTATATGCTAAGGAAAGTAATAAATCAAAAAGCAAAGAAGAGGACATCATGCCTGTATTCGAAAAGGGAGAGAAAGGACCACATGAACCTCGTGTTGACAAAAAGAAAACATCTCCTCCAAAGCCATATACGGAAGCTACTTTACTTCGTGCAATGGAAACAGCGGGAAAACAAGTTGACGATGAAGAAATGCGTGAACTCTTAAAAGACAATGGCATTGGACGTCCATCCACACGTGCTAATATTATTGAGACGCTTTTCCGAAGAAGATACATTGCAAGAAATAGAAAATCAATCATTGCAACACAAACAGGAATTGACCTGATTCGAGTCATAGAAAATGAAACGCTGAAATCACCTCAATTGACTGGAGATTGGGAACGCAAACTTCGATTAATCGAAAAAGGCGAATTTCATCCTGACCAATTCAAGAAAGAGTTGGTAGAAATGGTTGTGGGTTTAACAAATGAAGTTCTATTCAATGAGAACAATCATACGATTACAATCCTTGATGAAGAAGAACTAAAAGAGAAGAAGAAAAAGAAAAAATCTCCTTCGAAAAAAATCGAAATCACCGAGCTAAAATGCCCGAAATGTAAAGAAGGCTCTTTAATGAAGGGCAAAAAGGCATACGGTTGTGAGCGTTTCAAGGAAGGTTGCAAATTCATAATACCTTTTCACTTTATGGGTAAAAAACTAACTAACAAGCAACTTTCTGACCTTATTCAGAAAGGAAAAACGACCAAAATAAAAGGGTTTAAAGTGCCGGGGTCCGACGATAAAAAAGATGGGAAATTGGAATTCACACAAGACTTCAATATCGAATTAAACGAATAGATCATGACCAGAATAACCATAATTACAATCATCTTTCTGTTCACCATACTTTTTCATGAATCAATTGAAACAGTAGCTCAGAATATTGGGCTTTCATTTACACTTTCAAAGATGATGCCCTATGTTTTTCAGGCGGTCTTTTTATTGATTCTATTCATAGAATGCTACAGAAATATTTTCGAGCGTTTCTCAACTATTATTCGTCGTTTGCTAGGAATGCTTGTATTAATTATTGGTGGAGGAATCGCTTTTGCTATTCACCCAATATACGAAGGTGATTTTAAGCATGAATACAAACCAGTTTTCTTCTCAGGTAATTCATCCCACTCACTGAATGAAGGCTTGACAATGGTCGTTTTACCTGGATGTCCGTATTGCTATCAACGCATCGCAGATCTTAATCGTTTGGTAGAACTCTACCCTTCTCAAGAAGTTTACATCAAGGTGGTAAATAATGATAGTCTTGCTCTAGAAGAATATCAAGAAAGAGCTAATGGTCTAATAAACGTTTCTCTTGCTGAGAATCAGAATGCTTTAAAATCATTGATTGGTGAACGTTACCCGAGTTTCATTTACATAAAAGAAGGCACAAAAGAAGGTATGATTTGGAACAACAATGGGTTCGGAGTTGCCGCAATGGACTTTGTATTGGATAAGTGATTAGTGATTAGTGATTAGTGAAAAACACTAAATCCAATTCCAGAATTCCTAGTTAATGCATTGACAATTCACAACTACGCTGCTTTCATCTTCGCTAACTTGGAACGACTAAACTGTGTTTTCGCATAATCCAAAGTTACGCGATACTCAGTAGTATTATCCTTACGTGATGGTACATCAAACATTGCATCTGTAAGAATTGCTTCACAAATTGATCTCAACCCACGTGCTCCAAGCTTAAACTCGATCGCTTTCTCAACAATAAAGTCAAGTACATCACCGTCAAATTTCAGGTCGACACCATCAATCTCAAATAACTTAACGTATTGTTTTACTAGTGCGTTTTTCGGTTCTGTAAGAATTCTTCTCAGTGCTTTAGCATCTAAAGGATTCAAATACGTCAATACTGGAAAACGACCAATAAGTTCTGGAATCAACCCAAACGTTTTAAGGTCTGTAGGATTTATGAATTCTAATAGGTTTTCTTTATCAATACGCTCTTCTTCTGAATTAGAGAACCCAATGGCTTGACGATTCACACGACGTGCGATCAATTTCTCGATCCCGTCAAAGGCTCCACCACAAACAAAAAGAATGTTATGTGTATTCACCTTCACCATTTTCTGTTCTGGGTGTTTCCTTCCTCCTTGCGGTGGAACACTCACTTCCGTACCTTCCAGCAGCTTCAAAAGAGCTTGTTGAACTCCTTCACCAGAAACATCTCGAGTGATCGATGGGTTATCGCTTTTTCTTGCAATTTTATCGATTTCATCGATAAAAATGATTCCTCTTTCAGCCGCTTTCGTATTGTAGTCTGCTGCTTGTAACAAACGAGAAAGTATACTTTCAACATCCTCCCCTACATATCCAGCTTCCGTCAACACAGTTGCATCTGCAATACAGAAGGGAACATTTAACATTTTAGCAATAGTCTTAGCCAATAATGTCTTACCAGTACCTGTTCTACCAACCAGAACTACATTTGATTTATCGATTTCTATACCATCATTACCAACTTTTTGATTCAAGCGCTTGTAATGATTATATACCGCCACAGACAATGTCTTTTTCGCAGAAAGCTGACCAATCACATACTCGTCAAGATGTTCTTTTATCTCGACTGGCTTCATCAATTTCAACGGTTTATCTCCTCCTTCTTCCGATCCAATCGCATCGTTTGGAATTTCCTCCTTTACAATTGATTGGGCCTGAATAATACAGTTATCACAAATGTGACCAGAAATCCCGGCAATAAGCAATCGAACCTGACTTTTAGGTCGACCGCAGAACGAGCATGTTGTTTCTTTCTTACTCATAGTTATGGCTAAAAAAAGGCCAATTTGAAAATTGACCTTTTAAATTCATTACAAAGATAGTTATTTCGACTTGCGTAGCAAAACTTCATCTACCATTCCGTAGTCTTTTGCTTCAGATGCTGTCATCCAATAATCACGGTCTGAATCCTCTTCAACTTGCTTGAATGGTTTTCCAGTGTGAGTAGAAATAATATCGTAAAGTTCTTTCTTTAATTTCAATATCTCACGTGCTGTGATCTCGATATCAGAAGCTTGCCCTTGAGCACCTCCTAATGGTTGGTGAATCATCACTCGTGAATGCTTTAATGCAGTACGCTTTCCTTCAGCACCTGCGCACAACAATACTGCTCCCATTGATGCTGCTAAACCGGTACAGATTGTTGCAACATCAGGACTGATGTATTGCATTGTATCATAAATACCAAGTCCCGCATATACACTTCCACCTGGAGAATTCATGTAAATCTGAATATCTTTTTTCGGATCTACGGACTCTAGGAATAAAAGCTGAGCATTAATGATGTTAGCTATTTGATCGTTAATCCCCGTTCCAAGAAAGATAATTCTATCCATC
>CBFHXS010000090.1:0-10626 GCA_965659845.1 Brumimicrobium sp. | reverse complement strand
TTTGGTAAAGTCAAGGAAATCGAAGAATTATGCAGCCAGTATAAAGCTTATTTAATTGTTGATGAAGCGCATAGCGGTGGAACTTTTGGCAATTCGGGAAAGGGGATTTGTGCCGCTATAGGAGTATATCCATTCATAGCAATGTACACATTCGGGAAAGCTTTTGGTTCGCACGGGGCAGCAGTGACTTGTAGCCAAATGACTAAAGATTATTTAATCAACTTTGCACGGTCATTCATTTATACTACGGCATTGCCACAATCTGTAATCCATAGGTCTTCACAATTACTACAACATGAATTGATAAGTGAAAGAGCTGACCGCCTGAATGCAGTAATTAAAACCTTTAATGAGTTGTTCAAGAGTTACAAATTAAGAAGTGAACCTGCGTCACCAATCAAAATATACACTTCCGAAGATGTTGAATCTTTGAAGTCCATCGAACGCTCTTGCAAAAAGCAAGGAATTGGAGTAAAAGTCATCCTACCCCCTACTGTTCCTGAAGGTAAAAGCTGTATCCGCATTAGTTTACATGCAGACCAAACTTGGGAACAAATGTCACTGCTACTTGATATTTTTAATCAAGAACTATCGTAGCATGTCCTCGATCTCCTAATGGAGCGCTTCTCCATCCGTCAAACCCGTTGATTTGATTCTTATCAGGTTTCTCAACAACTTCCAAGAAGTAGCGTTGATAGTATGGCCTATTCGTTTGAGGAACAACTAGTGTTTTGACTTGTCCCTTTCTCTTGATGGATAGCATTTTCTCATCTTCCATGAAATAGTCAACCCATTTTGGAAAATCTCCATTCACAGCAACTCCATTTATCCCTAAAACTTCATCTCCAATCATTATACCAGCAATGTCCATGGCTCCTCCTGGGTAAAGCGAATGAATTTCTGTTTTGCCATCTTTAATAATAGTTCTTGCTCCAAGGTATGCCGCTGCAGCATCCTTGACGGGTTCGTGCTGAAGTATCAAACCGATATATTCAAAACAATCAACCAAAAGAGAATTGTATGAGTTTGTGCCTTTTACATAATCATCAAAGTACCATTGAAAAGAATCTCCAGTCACATTCTCTATAGCGGCTTGATAATCTTTTTCAGTGATACCTTTGCCCTCTTTTCCAAAATCGAAATAGAGACTTCGCATCACGTTATCCAAATTTTTCTTGTTTTTGGTAGCTTTTAATATGTGAACATCTAGAATAAAGGCGAGTAAGCACCCCTCAGTATAGATAGAAACTTTTCTTCCCGGAGCACCTAGTTCATATCCATCCAGCCAAGTGTCATGAGAAGATTGAGCAACAGAATAATTGAATCGTCCAAAATTATCGAAATGCCGCTGCAATTGAGCATTCATTTCTTTTATATACTGCTTAAGACCAAACACACCAGACTTATATAACATCAGGTCTCCCATGTAGGTTGTTACTCCCTCTGCAATGTAGCCAAGTTCAGAATAATTCTCTTTTGTAAAATCATAAGGCATCATTTCAGCAGGACGTATAGACTTTATGTTCCAGGTATGATAAAGTTCATGAGAACTAACTCCTAACAATTCGGTATAATAATCTTTAAATACATCGTAGCTTGGTCCAATTGTAATTACGGTACATTTTTCATGCTCTACTCCATGGTATGTTTTGTACGGTAAAATTTGAAAAAGAAAGTGGTATTCCTGAACTGGAAATTCTAAAAACATTTCTAATTGCTTCTCTGTGAACTTGGTAAAATCTCTGATAATCAAATCCCAATCAGGTTTCACTATACCATTGAACCATATTTTAAAAGTTATACCATTCACCTCGTAAGATGACATTTGTAAGTCTGCCGAGCAGATAAATGGACTATCAGCCAACTCATCATAATTCTTTGCAGTAAACATATTGTTTTTAGTCTCAAGCGGGTTTGCCACTTCCCAATGCTCAGGAATATCAAGAGAAACTTGAATTTCATCGCGATATTCATCAGGATTGAAAAGGAAACAGTTTACAGGATTTACGTAAAGTTGGGACTCATCCAAGAAACTGGATCCTGCATTCAGTTCGTGGGCATAATAGCTGTATTGAACTGTAAATCCTGAAGCATCGCCATTTTCGACAACCCAAGTATTCTTATCTTCTTTTTTATAACGCAAGGGTTTTCCGTCATTATTGAAAACATTGAAATGATTCACATTCTTAGCGAAATCTCCTAATTGATATCTTCCAGGTCGCCATGCAGGGAACTTTAGGATAGTTTGTTTCTTATCAGATTTAAAACTTGCTTTGATGTGAACGTACTGTTGTTGCGGAGCTGGTATTGACAGATAATATTTCATAGGTCAAAGTTGATGAAATTTCATTTGAAATGAAAGTTCATTGATCTAAAAATAATCTTATTGTTAATGAGGAGCACCACATGTAAATGTCAAATGGATTCATCAAGGCAAAACACATTAAAATCTACTCTTCTGCTGGACTGTGAATTTCGTGTAATTTTTAAATAATATTAGGTTGAAAATTAATTTTTTAACAACTGCAATAAAACATATAAACCGTTGTATTACTGAATCTTATACACTTAACGCTCTTGTAATTGTCACGAATATGACAGTGATGGTAAATCACTATATCTATGTTTTTGAAACTCTTCAGACACAATGTATATTCGCAACGTAACTACTATACTATGAGAGATAAACTACTATTACTTTTCGTACTTTTCGTTAACTTAAGTCTAAGTCAAAGCGGATTAAAAGGAAATACTATTGATTATTCGTATATTGAAAGACCCAGATATGAATTAAAACTTGGCGAGAAATATAATCCTGACACTCTATTTGATCATCCGGAATTTGGCATCTTGCCTTTTGACAAACCTTACGGCAAAAATGTTGTTGAAGATCTGAGTAAACGAAACGCATACAAAAGGTATTATGTGGATTTAGATAATCCGAACTTTTTTTACATCCAAAAGTCAGCAACACCTATAAATTTCAAAAAAGATAATGAATGGATAGCAATATCATCCTTACTTGAAAAAGAAAGTGGCAATATCTATTCAGCTCGCAACCAACCATTCCCAACTTCAGTTAACATTAGTGAAGGGATTACTTCAATAAAAATTAATACTGCTGAGGAGATAGTATTCAACAACTACTCAATGACAGCGGAACTAATGAATGGAGGGGTCGTGAGTTATGAAGCAAATTGGTCTGATATCAAAATAGGAAACGAAGCCATATACATAACCAATCTGTTTCCGGATATTGATTTTAGGATACAATTCAAAAAAGGAGCTATTAAATCCGAATTTATTTTTAATTCCGAATCTGATTATAAACGCATAAAATTCAGCGATTATTTTCAAATGCCAAGTCACTTCGAAATCACAGATACAGTCACCTCGAATCTCCCGTTCATTTCTATCATAAATACTTTAACTGAGCAGGAATGTGCTAAAATCGGGAAAGTACGGTCTTACGACCATTCTGGAATTAAAGAAGGTTGGACTCATGAATATGAAGTCAACGGGAATCACTTGAGTTTTGAATTGGACTCTTTATTTTTGCACAACTCTAACTTAGTATACCCACTAGTCATCGATCCTCTGGTAACTGCTGTAGGTCCGGTATTCGGAGGGATTTCCGGGTCTGTAGAAGCACCTGCTGAATGCTCAAACAATATAAATGTATTATTTCCTGGAGGCTCAACACCATGGGATGTTTCAGCTACTTGGAATGTCTACACTCAAGAATGTATTTACTGGGATTTTTACGGATTTTACTATCCTTGCTTTATGTCAGAGGCTCAAGTAGAATTAGAAAGTTCATGTGGTGGGCTTTCTCCCGGCCCAGGTAATAGCTGGCAATGCGTAGGATGTAATGCTCCAGGGACGTGGACACCAGCACTACCTTTTAATTCAGCAGGAACTCAATCCTTAGCTCAGTGCTATGCCCCTTCTTGCTCAAATCAGACTCTGTCTTTTGACCTTAATATTAATCGAGCTTCTGGATGCACACAGTTGTTTGGTGTATACGACAATTGTAATTGGAATAATTCACTATGTGTTTCACTGGATGCATGGAGCGTAACCGTTCAAGGTAGAACAATAGAAACTCTCGGGAATACTGCTACAGGAAATGGATCCACATCTTTAATAGCATCTAGTTGTGCCGGAGGCGTTACAACTACTTTAGATCCTACTCCAGAATATGGAGTACCAGGATACACATATAGTTGGAGTACTGGTGAATCGACACCAACTATCGACGTCAGTGGCTTTACCACAGGGGATATTTTTACAGCCGATGTAACTGATGCTTGTGGCTCAACAGCTACGGCCACCTTTGAAGTAACCTGTCCGCTTTCAGTAGATTTATTAAACTTCACAGCAGAAAATTTAGACGAATCAGTTGTACTAAGATGGGCTACAGCGTCAGAAAGAGATAATGATTTCTTTGAAGTGTTGAGGTCTACAGACGGTGAACATTTCGTATCTATTGGAACGATTCAAGGAGCCGGTAATGCAACAACTACAAATTACTATTCGTTCATTGACAACTCTCCGGAGACTGGCATTAACTATTACAAATTAAGAATAGTCGACTTTAACGGTGTAGAAGAATTTTCAGTCATAGAATCTGTAAATAGAGTTTCTGTAGAATCTTCAATTGTTTGCATCCCTAATCCAGCTAAAGACAAGGTTAATTTAATATTTAATTTCCCTGAGGATGATTTCTACACGATTTCCATCTTTGATATGATGGGGAAAGAAGTATATCAAACAAGAACCTATTTCGAGAAAGGGACCAATTCTCACTTGATCAAAACAAATGAACTTCCGAGCAATGTATATAATGTTCAGATTACAACTAATAATCATGTTCATTCAAGTCGACTCGTAATAGAATAATAGATTTACAAATAGATATTTAAAAGGCACGTTAAACACGTGCTTTTTTTTGCTTTAAAATATTCTAATTCTCTCCCCTATTTTAGCCTTCTTTTCATTAACTTCGTCACACGAAATTTAGAAAATCAAAGAATATGAGTTACGATATTATAGTTGTAGGAAGTGGACCAGGAGGATACGTTACTGCGATTCGCGCTTCTCAATTGGGATTAAAAACTGCTGTGGTTGAAAAAGAATCATTAGGTGGTGTTTGTTTGAATTGGGGATGTATTCCTACGAAAGCACTTTTAAAAAGTGCGAATGTATTTGAGTACCTTTCTCATGCTGAGGATTACGGTATTACTGTTAAAGAAAGTAAAGTAAATTTTGACGGAATGGTCAAAAGAAGTCGTAATGTAGCGGAAGGAATGAGTAAAGGCGTTCAATTCTTAATGAAAAAGAATAAGATTGATGTTCTTTCTGGAACAGGTAAAATACTTGCTGGCAAGAAAGTAGAAGTAACGGATGCAAATGGTAAGAAAGAAACACATCAAGCAGATAAAGGTGTGATCATTGCTACTGGAGCGCGTTCTAGACAACTTCCTAACCTTCCGCAAGATGGTGAAAAAGTAATTGGTTACCGTGAAGCAATGACGCTAAAGAAGCAACCAAAGAAAATGGTTGTAGTTGGTTCAGGTGCAATTGGTGTTGAGTTTGCTTATTTCTATAACTCAATTGGTACAGAGGTAACAATCGTTGAGTACCTTCCAAGTATAGTTCCAGTTGAAGATACTGATGTATCTAAGGAATTAGCAAAAAATTTCAAGAAGAAAGGAATTAAGATCATGACCGATTCTTCTGTAGAAAAAGTTGATGCAGGAGGAAAAGGATGTAAAGTGACTGTAAAAACCAAAAAAGGAGAAGAAATTATCGAATGTGATACTGTTCTTTCTGCTGTTGGTATTGAAGCAAACATCGAAGGTATCGGGCTGGAAGATGTTGGAATTGCTACAGACAAAGGTAAGATCATGGTTAATGATTACTACCAAACAAATATTCCTGGATACTATGCGATTGGTGATTGTGTTCCTGGCCAAGCATTAGCTCACGTAGCAAGTGCTGAAGGAATTACATGTGTAGAGAAAATCGCCGGTCACAATCCAGATCCAATTGATTATAACAATATCCCAGGATGTACATATTGCTCCCCAGAAGTAGCTTCTGTGGGAATGACAGAAAAAGCGGCTAAAGAAGCTGGTTACGACCTTAAGATTGGTAAGTTCCCTTTCTCTGCATCAGGTAAAGCAAGTGCTGCTGGAGCAAAAGAAGGGTTTGTTAAATTGATCTTTGATGCGAAATACGGAGAGTTATTAGGCGGCCATATGATTGGAGCTAATGTAACAGAAATGATTGCGGAGATCGTTGCTGTTCGTAAACTCGAAACAACAGGTCATGAACTCATTAAGACTGTTCATCCACACCCTACAATGTCAGAAGCTGTTATGGAAGCCGCTGCTGCAGCGTATGACGAAGTAATACACTTGTAAGAGTTTATAATTCTGAATTTAGAGTTTAGAATAATATATTGCTGCTCATCGAAAGGTGGGCAGCTTTTTTTTATGCGTGTTTTAGTAGTTCTTTGTTGACGAAACAGTTACATCTATGCGGTTGTATTATTTGACTAAATAATAATCTTTTTAATGATTATATTTTAATCTTTTTAAAACTTAACCTATCTTTGTTCTATCCGAAAGGAGCAATTCGATATGCAGTTCCAATTGTAGTTTTTTTTCACTTATTAAAACATTGCTTATGCAAAAGGAACGCGCTATTGTCCATATGGATTTGGACACTTTTTTTGTCTCATGTGAACGTCTACTCGACAGTCGATTAAATCACAAACCTATACTGATTGGAGGAACCAGCGATCGCGGTGTTGTAGCCTCGTGTAGTTATGAAGCACGTAAATTCGGTGTTCATTCTGCTATGCCGATGAAAATGGCACTGCAACGATGTCCTGATGCTATTGTAATTAAAGGTAATTCATCTACCTACACTAAATACTCAAAGATTGTCACAGAGATTATCCGCGAATCAGCTCCTGTGTACGAGAAAAGTTCGATTGATGAGTTCTATCTTGACTTCACAGGGATGGATCGTTTCTTCGGCTGCAAGCAATATGCTGATGAATTGAGAGAAAAAATTATTAGAGAATCTGGACTTCCCATTTCATTTGGTTTATCAGAAAACAAAACGGTTTCTAAAATTGCGACAGGAGAAGCTAAGCCCAACAATGCAATCAATGTAAACTATGGAACTGAACGACCATTTCTCGCACCACTATCCATACGAAAGATTCCTTCTGTTGGACTTAAAACTTATCAAACCTTCTGTGGGTTAGGCGTTAAAAAGATCTATACCCTTCAGGAGATGCCTGTCGAACTACTAGAACAAGTATTTGGAAAAAACGGACGTTCGATATGGAAGAAAGCACATGGAATAGACCCCTCACCTGTTATTCAATATAGCGAACGCAAATCAATCTCAACTGAACGCACTTTTGATCGGGATACAATCGACATCGCAAAAGTCAAGGGTATACTCTCTGCAATGGGAGAAAATCTAGCTTTTCAATTACGCAGAGCACATAAGGTTTGTGCTTGTGTAACTGTAAAGGTTCGCTATTCAGACTTTCAAACGAAAACACTACAAAGAAAGATCCCTTACACTGCTGCTGACCATGAAATCATTCCTCTGGTATTGGAATTATTTGAAAAAATTTACAGCAGAAGAGTTCGTATTCGCTTGATTGGAATACGACTGAGCCACCTGGTAAGCGGAAGTCACCAAATCAACTTATTTACGGATGACACACGACAGAGTGATCTTTACCATGCCATGGATAATATTCGGAATCGTTTTGGAGACAGAAGCGTAATGCGTGCGGCGGGATTGACAGCAAGAACAATTGGTCGTACAAACCCATTTAATGGAGAGCCCCCGGTGCTGTTAGCGAATAGAAGGGTGTAGACTTAATTCCGATTCAATATTTCAACCTTTGTTCACAATACTCACAAATAAAGTTTCAATATTTTTTGAAACTTTAGAAATAAATATATACATTTGGAAACAGATGGAATTAAAAGAAGCACAAAACGCATTTATTCAACACTGGGCACAACTAGGGTCTAGCTGGGGAATCAATAAGACTATGGCACAAATTCATGCCCTATTGCTTATCTCACCCATCGCATTATCTACTGAGGAAGTTATGGAACGCCTTCAGGTATCTAGAGGAAACTCAAACATGAACCTTCGTGCTTTGCAAGACTGGGGGCTAATTTACAAAGAACACCATATAGGAGAGCGGAAAGAATTCTTTCGTGCAGAAAAAGACATTAACAAAGTAGCACGATCCATAGCAAGAGAACGACGTAAAAGAGAAATAGAGCCTGTAACTCAGATAATGAAACAGCTATCGGCAGAAGAGTTTGGAGAAGGAAAAGACGCTGAAGCTTTTCAAAAAGTAACAAGTGATATATATACATTTTCTGAAAAAGTGGATGGTCTCCTGGATAAGTTTAGCCGTTCCGACGAAAACTGGATCTATGCTACCCTATTCAAATTAATCAAATAATATTTTTTTAACTCAAACTTTCAATTATTTCTGAAACTTTAAAAATATAAATATGGTAACTAAAAATTTAATTACGCTGCTCATGGTCGAAATCGTTTTACAGACTACAATTCTAGCGCTTTCGATTTCATTACTATTCATACCGATGTATTGCGGAATTTCATTCCCTCTCTTCTTCTTTGGATTAGGGGGAATACAACTTGTAAGCTATTTGCTCCACATAAACAGAAGGCTGAAGAACGATTCAAATCCAACCGGATATACGATAAGCTTAGTTTCCTTAGCCATATTAGGTTTACTTACAATCTTACTTAGAGAATTGCTATTCCTTTACCTTGCGATCATGTTCTTTGCTGGAATTATTATGGCGATAGGGTATCTAATCATCACAATTAATGAATTTAAAAAAGTAGATCATGAAAAATAAAATAGTCATAGCGGGAGGCACTGGTTTTATCGGAACTTACCTTAAAGAAAAATACATAGAGCTAGGTTATGAAGTCATCATAATCTCAAGAAAAAGCGGTCCAGGAAAAGTGAGCTGGAATGACACAGAAGGACTTATAGATGCACTCAACAACGCTGAGACACTTGTGAATTTAAGTGGAAAATCAGTCGATTGTAGATATACCTATCGCAACAAATGGAAAGTACTTACCTCAAGAACCTGGACAACACTCAAGCTACATGAGATTATTCACGAATGTGATTATCCACCAAAGAAGTGGATCAACTCTAGCACCGCAACAATTTACCGACATGCTGAAGATCGACCAATGACAGAGGAGAATGGTGAGCTTGGAACTGGTTTTTCCGTCCATGTCGCAAGAACATGGGAATCAGCATTCTTCGCTAAAAAGTATGAGAACGTGCAACAAATAGCCATTCGAACTGCAATTGTACTTGGAGATGGAAGTGCTTTTACCCCTTTAAAGATGTTGGCTAAATTTGGTTTTGGAGGTCCACAAGGTAAAGGATCTCAAAAATTCAGTTGGATTCATATAGAAGACCTATTTAGAATAATAAGACATATAGAGAGTATTGAAAACCCAAAAGCAATCTATAACTGCACCTCTCCGAACCCAAGTGACAATGAGAAACTCATGCAATGGGTAAGGGAGTTTCATGGCAGAAACTGGTATATTCCTATCCCAAGATGCCTTTTAGCAGTCGGAGCTTTTGTGATTAGAACAGAAACAGAACTTGTATTAAAAAGTCGATGGGTACTTCCTGAAAACCTTGAAAAAGAAAACTTCAAGTTCAAGTTTCAACATTTATCAGATGCAGTAAGGGCTATACCTTAGTCCTTCTTCATCTGAGCCAGGTGCCGCTTTTTCATCTGCTGCTTCTTCTTGCGACGTTCATCTCCTGGATCATACTTCGAGATCATTAAACGCATACCCCTGTCCGAACTGAAGTAATTCTTCGTCCAGTTAAAAAGTGTAATGATTCGATTTCTGAACCCAACAAGCGCCATGAGGTGAACACCCATCCAAACAAACCAGGCAAAAGTACCTCCGCTACGGAATTTACCCATTTCTACAAGGGCTTTATTCTTACCTACAGTAGCCATCGCTCCTTTGTCTTTATATTTAAAAGGCTTCATGGGCTGACCTTTCTGAGCACGAAGAATATTCCGACCAAGATTCACGCCTTGCTGCATAGCTGGTGGAGCGATCATAGGGTGACCATTGGGATGCTCTTCCGTGGACATTGCTGCTACATCACCAAGTGCATAAACATTGTTATATCCTTTCACGCGATTAAACTTATCCACGGCTACTCGATTTCCGCGAACAATTGCTTCTGCTCCAAGTCCTTCAACCGGGTTCCCTTTAACCCCAGCAGTCCAAATCAATGTTCTCGCTATAATATCCTCCTCAGTAGAAGTCTGGACATAATCTCCAGACACGTCGAGAACACGCGTATTCAGAACAACGTTAACCCCTAATTTCTCAAGGTATCGCTTTGCCTTGGCACTACTCTTTTCGCTTAACATTGGTAAAACTCTATCACCACTTTGTACAAGATAGATATTCATTTGAGTAAAATCCAACTCTGGATAGTCATGAGGAAGTACATGCAACTTTAGCTCTCCCATTGCTCCA
>CBFHXS010000089.1:0-10682 GCA_965659845.1 Brumimicrobium sp. | reverse complement strand
TTATGGCCTTATAATAAACCGTTTGTCCAGGTCTATAAATTGCACGATCTGTAAGAATCTTAACTTTATAGTCGGATTCTCGTCCAGAGTAATCATAGATATAATCGGAAGAAGAAATGAAAGAACTATTAAAACTAACCTCGTACTGCATGTTTTCATTTTCAACAGCGGCATGAAAAATCCCTTTTTCATTCGTTACTCCTGATCGATTTGGAAAACCAAGATCTACTCTCTGATTGAAGTAGACTTTAACATTTGCTCCCTCTATGGGCTCGCCATTCTTGAAATTCGTAACTAAAAAACGTATTCCATCTTTGTCCTTATCTGTATTCACCATGATTTCACAAACTTTCAAACTGTGATTTGCTTTATCTAAATTACGCCAAGTAGAATCAGCTTTCAAGGCATCAGTCAAGTTATCTTCAGCATTGATGAGTAGAAAATGATAATCACCAGGTTCGTCTATTGGATCCAAAAGATTTGATGTCGATCTAATTTGGAAATCACCTTTATCCTGAACAGCAAAAGAAGACACTCTAATTTGCTTATAATTTCTCTCTAGAATACAAGCTCTAAGACTCTTGTTCCGAGGATGTTCTTTCGGTTTCTTGAAAACATACAGCTTCACACTATCCAAGTTTTGATGCTGAAACTTGATAGGTAGCATCTCTCCTGGGTAGGTAATGTTTTGCATTGAGAAAGACGCTCTTTCTTGTTCTATAAGCCTAATTAACAATTGAATCTGACTATTAAAATCATTATCAGGCATTGAGTCCAGCTCTGATTTCAATAACCTATATGCCTTTAGTAAATCCTTTTCAGGTGCTGTGTTAGTTTTATAATGGTAATTTTTACCATCCTTGTATATCAACTGAGCCTTTTCAAAGAGAAACTTCGACCTTGCCTCAGAAGAACCATAAAACTGAGAAGCGAGCTGCCATACCGCCTTTTGATCTCCATAACTCTCTTCATTAAAAATATACTTAAGTCGATTGTAGTGAACCATGCTCAACCTTGTTAAGTCATTTAAGTGAGAATTCTCCCATTGTTGAAAAAGAGACAACACTTTATTATGTATAGAGTGGTCATTGAACTTCTCATTTACAAAATCCATTGGGTTACTGAACCAGTTTCCTTGAGGCTTTCCTAAAACCTTCCATTTATGATAGCGTCTAACCTCATAGTTTTTATAGTTTTGAATAAACTTAGCTACAGCAAAATCAAATAAATTTGAGAAGTACTTTTCAGCTTCTTTTTCATTAGAAACGAGAAAATCATAAGCGTTAAAATCATATTTACTTAAACGATCCAGACCAGTCTCTAAAGACTCCATATTATTCAATACATAGGTAATTCTATCTTGTTGCACTGACATTACCAATGTATCTTCTTTGAATAAAATTGGATCTGCATTTACGCCGTAGGCAAACCATTGTCTCGAAGACTGCAACATTTGATCTATAAGCAATAATTTTGAAATACTCTTAGATGGTTCTGACAACTGAGTGGAGATGCTATCAATTCTAACGAATAATTTTTTACGTTCATTGGGCTCAAGTGGATAAAGTGTCTGGATATAGCTTCCAATGGCTCTAGAGATATCAGGGTCATTCTTCTCTTTGATACCGAACTCCAGAATAGCATCCAATTGTTGACGCGCCGCATTGGGCTGATTCACATTCAACAAAGAGTCAAAAGTATCCCATTTGGCTGATGGTTCTCCCCCCACTCTAGGCGTAAACTCTGTTTGATTCACTAATAAAACATTTGCACCCACCACGAGAAAACTGGAAAATGCCATTACTATTAAAGAACGGTACCACATAAGCAATATTTAATTTGAAATCAGTCCTAACTCTATTTGTCTAAAGTAGCTAAATAATAGGTACACCTCGTCATATGATCAGTTCAATAACGATCTTATTTTCACATACATTACTTATAATCAAGCCTTCACAAAACATGATTTTTGTCAATAGATTATGTTTTTAACATGACAGTTCTTGGCAGTAATAGTCTTTTGCGTTACATTTGAAACTCTATTTCAAAATACTCTGCTGTGAAAACTATTATTCAACTATGCTTAGTTCTTATTTTATTGGTACAATCCTACTGTTCTCTCGGACAAGCGGCTTATGTTTATTCCATTAGTGTTGACACCATAACATATTCTGGTACAAAAGGGTTTTTAACTGATTTTAGAGATTCTTTAAGTTGCACTCATGTGCGCATATCTGGACAAAGGAATATTTCATTCCGAAGTTTTGAGAGGTATAGTTTCGAAGATTTAAATGAACTTACTACTTCACTAGGGTCAGATATAGTCGAATTTAATAGAGTCTACTCATCGGAAAACATTAATACCGAAGTACCAAAAAATGGTGGTCAGGATTGTCCTGATGCAGCAATGGTTTGTAGTAATAATTCATTTTCAGGTAATGCTAGTGGATTTGGAGCTACTCAAGAAATTAACAGTACTAATAATGGCTGTTTATCTTCCGAGAATCAGTCCTCATGGTATTACATTAATGTAGATACCCCAGGTTCACTTGAAATGATAATTTCACCCGATGACCCGAATGATGATTATGATTTTGCCGTTTGGGGGCCTTTTACAAGTACTACTGCTGCTGCAAATTGTCCACCTAGCACTGCGCCAGTTAGATGTTCATGGTCAGCAACGAGTGGAGATACCGGAATAGGTTCCTATATTGGTTGCGTAAGTTGGCATTGGTTTTGGGGATATTGCACAGGAACAGGCCTACTAACTCCTACCGATTTATCCGAGAATGCAGGTGGTGACAAATGGGTTGCTCCACTTACAGTAAGCTCTGGTGAAGTATACATATTGTTAATTGACAATTACTCCACAAGCACACAGCCCTTTGATCTAACATGGAATGGAACTGCAGGCCTTGATTGTACCACCGTTCCGTTACCTGTGGAGCTTATCTCTTTTGAAGGGCATAATAAAGGTGTAATTAACGAACTGTACTGGGAGACAGCCTCAGAGAAAAATAATGACTACTTTATTCTTCAATTTTCTTCAAATGGAGTTGATTGGGAAGAGGTTGATCAAATTAATGGGGCAGGTACAACAAGCAACACTCAGTATTATTCTGCAACCCATCGCAAATTCGAAATTGGTATTAACTATTATCGATTGATCCAAGTAGATTTCGATGGCACAAAAAAGACTCATAATATTATATCAATCGACAATTCTTCAAATAAGAAATTACTGAAAAGGATAAATACAATGGGACAAGAAGTACAGCAGAGTTACAATGGAATAGTGATTCTATATTACAGCGACGGATCGATCAAAAAAGTACTTCAGTAAAGTTACACCTTAAAATTATTGCACTTTTATCATACTGATAATTAGGTAGTTAAGATTTTATCAGAAATTTCATTCATTTTTTTTCATTCATCAGACAACCAAAATCATTGCATATTACGTTGATGATTTTGGATAGCTAAAATTACTTATTGGAGCTCTTTCCTATCCTAGATAGGTAGAGCTCCCTTAAGTATTTCTTGGAACATACTTATTTTCTTCAAGTTGCATTTACTTTAACAGCCATCATGCTACCTCGTATTTTTATATCTGATAAGTAATCACCTACATTCTGTATTTGATTGATTTTAGTGCTTACACCGCAAATAGTCAGACCATCTTTCTTTGTAAAAAAGCAATTATTCATCAAATACAATCAATAAGGTATGATAATCGAAGATTCCAGAATATAAGGCCTTTATCGCATTATTTCTTACGTTCAAATTAAGTACTTAACCGCGTCTCATATACGTATATTTTCGTATTCTTTTAATTAATGACCAAAGCGATGCCGTTAAGCTCTATTCCTGACGTAAATTAGAACAAACATAAAAAAATAGAAATATGAAATATTTAATTGTAATAGGGTTGATCTTTTTGGTTACGAACTTTTCTCAAGCTCAAATGGCACAAGGAAAAGATTATAAATACTCAGTTAAATTCACACCAAATACTTTCGATGGTGAGGATGTAAAAGACATAGTAAGCGATTTTAGGGAACACGTGTTTGCATCGACAAATAAAAAGTTTGACTTTAGAACTCGTTTTAATGAATCTGGTGAACTATATTTTGAAACATCTCATCCTGTGACAAAAAACATAGTTGAATGTTTCTTTGAAGAAAGAAATAAATCATATTTATCGTTCAATAGAGAGATTGAAGCTCCAACAGTTTATGCTTTTAATACAACTAAATAATCTGATATCACGGCGTAGAGGCACTAACGGGTAAAATTTTTCCATTGAAATATTTATGACCAGTTAGTGCAAAGCCTTTTATGTAATCAGCCATCTCCTCAGGAGAGGTTGGGGCCTGATAACCTGGAAAAGCTTCCTCCAACATTTCGGTTTGAACAGCACCCAAACACAGACAATTCATTTTGATCTGTGTTTCTTTGTATTCTTCAGCAAATAGCTCTGTAAAACTTACAACTCCAGCTTTGGATGTTGAGTAAGCAGAAAGGCCTGGAAACTTCACACTCCCTTGAAAAGCACCTACTGTTGAGATATTCAAAATGTGACCGCCTTGCTTTTTCATTTTTGGAACAAAGTATTGTGTTCCAAACATAACACCTACAGCATTCGTTTGATAACAGGTGTCAATATCAGCTCGTGTCAATGCTTCAAACGGTTTGTTCACTAACTTACCTGCGTTATTGATCAAAACGTCTATATGAAGAACATCCGAAAAGATTTCATCTAATTGTTCGTGAAGTTTTTCACTCGATAAATCTGCGAATCCGAAAGTGATATTTGACGCTTTGCAAAAAGAAGCCATCGCCTCGGTGTTTCGGGAGACTGCGAATACATGATTATTCTTATCCTCTGATAGTTGAAGAACGAGCTCCTTCCCTATTCCTCTGCTTGCTCCTAAAACAACAATATTCTTACTCATCATAAGAAATTGTAAGTTCTTCACTATTCGGATGTGCCTGACATGTTAATACATACCCCTCCTCTATTTCACTGTCTGTTAACGTATAGTTTTTCTCCATACTCGCTGCTCCTTTGATTACTTTAGCTTTGCATGTACAACAAACTCCTCCTCGACATGAAAAAGGAACCTCAATACCATAGCTTTCCGCTTCATCTAAAATAGTAGCACCATCTGATTCTAAGTCAAACTTCTCTTCTTCTTCATCAAGAATCACAGTTACTTTAGACAACCCCTTAAAATCTGCTACAGATTCTTTCTGTTTAGATTTCATCAATGTGGGAGTGGTAAATAACTCGTAATGAATCTTCTCTTCAGGAACACCGAAAGTCTTTAACACATCTGATACATTTAGAATCATTTCTTCAGGACCACACAAGAAAAACCCTTTAGATTTTAAAATATCCAAATCATTTTTAATTATGTCTCGAACATTATCCGCAGTTAATCTGCCATGCTCGAACCCTACTTTTTCTTCTCTTGATAAAATATGACGAACCTCAACATTATCAAGATCTTTCAATTCGTCTTTAAACATAATAGAATCTTCGTTTCTATTTCCATAGAATAAAAGAAGCTTCGAGTCATGTGCTCTAGAAAAGAATTTAGCGATCGATAAGATTGGAGTAATTCCGCTTCCTGCAGCAAAAGCAACATAATTACCATCGGCTTTTGCAAGGGTGAAGTTCCCTGATGGGTAAGCTACTTTAATTGTATCGCCTTTCTTGGCACTATCATTCAACCAAGTTGAAACTTTTCCACCATCAACCTTTTTAACACCAATAGCTAAAGGTTCTTTAATATCACTACAAATTGAATAGGAGCGGTGGTACGTTTGGCCGTCTAGATTTAATTCTAAATCCAAATATTGACCTGGAATAAAAGAGAAATTTAATTTTTCAATATCTGGAACATCGAAAGTAACTTTAACAGCATCTTTTGTCAAGGATTGAATCTCTTTAATTGTGAGAACCGCATTTTTCGAAGTTTTAGGCTTCTCTTTTTTACCAAAAAATTTATCAAATATTCCCATAATTCATATTAATCATCAAATGACACAATCAATTCATCACTCGTTGGGTGAGCTTGACAGGACAAGATGTATCCATCAGCAACTTCATCGTCTTCCAATGCATAATTTACATCCATTCTCGCCGTACCCTCCATTACTCTCGCTTTACATGTGCAGCAGACACCTCCTTTGCAAGAGAAAGGAACATCAGCCCCTGCTTTTTGAGCGGCATCCAAAATATTATCTCCATCTGAATCAAGACTTAATAATGTCTCTTCACCATCTAAAATAATCTTAACATTGGCATCTATTCTTGGACCTTGGTCCTTGTGCTCTAACTTAACCTTATGTTTTTTCTCACCTGGAGAACTAAACAATTCAAAGTGCACCTTGTTTTCGTCGAACCCAAGATTAGCAAACGTATCTTTAACACCATGTATTACAGGTTCAGGTCCACAAACAAATACTTCATCAATATCCTGCCCTTTCAAAATAGCATTATAAACACTTAGAATTTTCTCTTCATTCATCAAACCATCCTGAAGAGGGTTTCCAATTTTCTCATCACTAAAAATGTGCATAACACTAAAGTGATCCATGTATTCATTTTTAAGATTTTCAAATTCCTCTCTAAAAATGATTGAATCCATTGAGCGGTTTCCGTAAATTAGCGTAATTGTTGAATTTGATGCTGTATGAAGAATAGTTTTGATCAGTGATGCAATTGGTGTAATTCCACTTCCAGCGGCAAAGAAAACAAAGTTCTTCTCCGTATTCTCATCAACGTCTGTCGTAAAACTACCCATCGGTGTCATAACCTTTAAAGTATCTCCAGCCTTCAAAGAATCATTAGCGTAAGTTGAAAAAACACCCTTATATACTTTCTTAATTGCAACACGCAATTCACCCTGATTCAAGCCCGTGCAAATGGAATAAGATCTTCTTACATCTTCACCATCTATTTCCTGTCGAAGTGTTACATATTGACCAGCTTCATATTTATAATCGTCAACCAACTCTTCTGGAATCTCAAATGCAACTGAAACTGCATCTTCTGTTTCTCGTCGCACATCAGCGACTTTTAAATCATGAAATCTTGGGCTCATAGTTCAAATATTGGATGAAGACAAAATTAACAACTATAACCATTTAATTTTGCTTTGCGTTCAAAATAATCTATATTCCTCTTATAAAACACAAAATGACATAAGTCATTCTAGATGACAAAACCAGAAAGAGAATAAATTGTTAAATTTGTAAAAGACGGTTTTTTGTTTAACGCAAAATTCATTTATAGCTAATCATTATGAAAGAACAAAACATAGAAGAATTAGAACGTCAGTTTCAAGAAAAAATTGACAACGAAATTAAAATTGAACCAAAAGATTGGATGCCAGATGCGTATAGAGAAACTCTAGTAAGACAGATTTCTCAACATGCTCACTCTGAGATCGTAGGACAATTGCCAGAAGGGAATTGGGTAACACGTGCACCAAACTTGAGGAGAAAAGCGGTACTACTTGCTAAGATTCAAGATGAAGCTGGTCATGGATTGTACTTATATAGTGCAGTTGAAACATTAGGGGCCGATCGTGAAGAAACAATAGATGACCTGCATTCAGGAAAAGCTAAATATTCAAGTATATTCAATTATCCTAGCCTTACATGGGCAGACATGGGAATGATTGGATGGCTTGTTGATGGCGCCGCGATTATGAATCAAGTTCCATTGTGTAGATGTTCATACGGACCTTATGCAAGAGCAATGGTGAGAGTGTGTAAAGAAGAATCTTTTCACCAAAGACAAGGTTTTGAAATCGTAGCTAAACTGGCCAATGGTACTCCAGAACAAAAAGCAATGGCGCAAGAGTCATTGAATAGATGGTGGTGGCCAGCACTAATGATGTTCGGCCCTAGTGATGCAGATTCAAAGCATACTGCTCAATCTATGGCTTGGAAAATTAAGCGTCATACAAATGATGAATTGAGACAAATGTTTGTGGATGTAACTGTTCCACAAGCTGAGCAAATTGGTTTAACCGTTCCGGACAAAGACTTGAAGTTTGACGAAGAAACTGGACATTACGAATTTGGAGAAATCAATTGGGATGAGTTCTGGCAAGTAGTCAAAGGTTACGGACCTTGTAATAAGGAACGTGTTGACGCTAGAAGAAAAGCCAAAGAAGAAGGTATGTGGATTCGCGAAGCAGCCAATGCTTATGCAGAGAAGAGAGAGAAAAGAAATAAAAAAGCTTCATAAACAAACACAATGAGTAAGAAAGAATGGCCTCTATGGGAGGTATTTATCAGAAGTAAGCAAGGATTAAGTCACAAGCATGCTGGAAGTTTAAGAGCTCCTGATGCTGAAATGGCTATTAACAATGCTAGAGATGTATACACTAGAAGAAGCGAAGGTGTTAGTATTTGGGTAGTAGAATCTGAAAAAATAGCAGCATCTGATCCTTCTGAAGCAGGTCCATTATTCGAACCTGCTAATTCAAAGGCTTACAGACATCCAACTTTCTACGAAGTTCCTGATGGAATTAAACACATGTAATAAACAGAGCATGACTGAAAAAGAAGCTTTATTTGAATACTTAATCCGACGAGCTGATGATAGTTTGATCCTTGGTCATAGACTATCTGAATGGTGTGGACATGGACCTATACTAGAAGAAGATATTGCGTTAACGAATTTAGCCTTAGACCTGATTGGTCAGTCTACTGAATGGTTTCAGTATGCAGCCGAAGTAGAAGGGAAAGGTAGAGACGAAGATGATCTCGCATTTATGCGTATCGAGCGTGAATATAAAAACGTATTATTGGTTGAACAACCAAATGGAGATTTTGGGAAGACAGTCGTTCGACAGTTCTTATTTGATCATTTCCAAAATTTATTATTCCAGCGTTTGATGGAAAGTAAAGATGAGCAAATTGCTGCCATCGCTGCCAAATCTATAAAGGAGGTGCGTTATCACCTTAAGCATTCAAGCGAATGGGTCATTCGTTTGGGAGATGGTACGGAGGAGTCGCATGAGAGAGTGCAAGATTCACTTACTGATCTATCAAGATTTATTGATGAGTTATTCTATCAGGACGAAGTAGACGAAATATTAATCAAATCAGGTTTAGCTTGTGATACTTCAAAATTTGAAGAGGAATACCGCAAGAACATTGAAGCCGTTATTGACGAAGCTACATTAAGCCTTCCAGAGAAGCAATGGCAATTGGACGGAGGAAGAAAAGGGGTCCATTCTGAACATCTGGGCTTCCTATTAACAGAATTACAATATATGCAAAGAACCTATCCAGGTATGGAATGGTAAAGGGAGTATAGACTTCTGAATTAAATTTATGACGACAGTAATTACAGCAGAAGATATTTGGGGGTTTCTTGAGGATGTTAAAGATCCTGAGGTACCCGTTCTCACGGTTGTAGACCTGGGTGTTATAAGAGAAGTCAATCACATTTCAAAGCATCAGTGGCAAATCATAATCACCCCAACTTATTCGGGATGCCCTGCAATGCAAGTGATTGAGGAAGATATTATCAAAAGATTAAAGGAAGAGGAAATTGATGCCCAAGTAAAACTTGTGCTTTCTCCAGCTTGGACTACTGACTGGATCAGTGTTAATGGAAAAAAGAAGTTAGAAGAATACGGTATTGCCCCGCCACAAGACGAGGTGGATAAGTCAGTATTGTTTGGTGAAAAAACAGTGGTTCCTTGCCCATTGTGTAAATCTAAAAACACAAGAATGGTCTCTCAATTTGGCTCAACTGCATGCAAAGCACACTATCAGTGCAATGACTGTATGGAGCCGTTCGATTATTTTAAATGCTTAAAATAATGGGGAAAGAATATATTTAAATCATATTCCAAAATCCTGGTTTTTATCATGAATTTAAAACTGGAGCCAATAATTAAGTTATTAAACGGGACTATGAGCTCGATAAATACTGAAATTCTGGGAGCAATAATCCTCCCCAATTTAAAAGTACTAAACCCATTCATTAGTCATAGATATCCATTTCGTTTTGATTTGTTATTAGCGATTTAACTGCCAAACCCATATCCATCACTTATAAAATTAAATACTGGTATTAAAAAAACATGATATGAACAGAATACAACATATAGAAAATGAGATTTCCGCGTTAAGAGATGAATTACAAAATCATAATCTTTATGGAAGCCTAAATAGTGTAGAGGACATTAAAGTTTTTATGGAGAATCATGTGTATGCTGTTTGGGATTTTATGTCACTTTTAAAATATCTTCAAATAAACCTGACGCATGTTAAATTACCTTGGATACCGACTAAAAATGCAATTCTCTCGCGATTCATAAACGAAATAGTTCATGGGGAGGAAAGTGATATTAATGAATTAGGAGAACCAAAAAGCCATTTTGAAATGTATTTGGATGCAATGACACAACTAAATGCAGACACAACTAAAATTAATAACTTCATAAGCAAAATAGAATCTAATAATACAATCATAAATTCATTGAATGAAATTAAGATTGATAGTAGAGTTGCGGATTTTGTAAAGTTTTCGTTCTCTATTATTGAAACAAATAAACTTCACCTAGTTGCCTCTGCATTTACATTCGGACGTGAGGATGTTATCCCTGATATGTTTATTGAAATTTTGAAAAACTCTGATCTTGATG
>CBFHXS010000088.1:0-11042 GCA_965659845.1 Brumimicrobium sp. | reverse complement strand
AAAGATAAAGGGTTCAATATTGCTAGAAGAACAGTTGCAAAGTATAGAGAACAATTGAATATTCCCGTTGCCAGATTAAGAAAAGAATTATAATGCGATTTATTTCGAACTTTCTTTCTTGGCTTTTTCTGCCTTTGTTTACACCTATTTACGGGTTATTAATTGTGCTTTTCTCTCCATCAATCCCAAAATCTTTCTTGCGACTTGATTCACTATATGAATATCCTTACGAGGTTAAGATCTTATACATTCTATTGTTTGCAGTCTTTATTGTTTTTGCTCCAGGTTTGTCATTTTTAGTTTTAAGAATGAATAAGACCATTTCATCTTTATCTATGGAAAATAGAGAAGAGCGATTGACTCCTATAGCGCTAATGACCATTTATTGTCTCATTCTCTACATGTTTTTACTATATCAGCCTGAAGGAGCAATGATCCCATCCGTAATTATGGGCATGGCTGTTGGAGGAGCAGTAGCAGGATTTGCAGCATTTCATATCACAAAAATAATGAAGATCAGCCTACATGGTATAGGAATGGGCGCGCTCGCAGGATTTGTGTATATGTATTTCCGTGGAATGGAGTATTATTCTTTATGGATCTTGCTTGCGACATTTTTAACCGGAGGATTAGTACTTAGCGCAAGATTGTATTTAAAATCACATACGCTTAAAGAGGCAGCATACGGCTATGCCCTAGGTTTTACAACTCAAATTCTAAGTATTTTAATCTACCAAATTATCGACAAATGAAAAAAATAAGTTATTTATTGTGCATTGCAGTTATTGCGAATTTTATATCTAGCTGCGGAGCGTCAAAAGAGAATCTACCAGATTTAAATTTGTTCACAATAGACCAGGATAAGGAATTGGGTCAACAAGTCGCCAAAGAGATTGCCAATAATCCTCAGGAATATCCAGTGCTTGACAGTATATCTAATCAGAAGGTATACAAGTATTTGTATGACATGCGAGATAAGATTCTTGCCTCAGGAAAGGTCGAACACAAAGATGATTTCGTTTGGCAATTGAGAATAATAAATGATAGCGAAACAAAGAATGCTTTTTGTACCCCAGGTGGATACATCTATGTTTATACTGGATTAATGAAGTACTTAGATTCCGAAGAACAGCTTGCAGGAGTTCTCGCTCATGAAATTGGACATGCAGATCTTCGTCACTCAACACGTCAAATGACCAAACTATATGGAGTGCAAACTCTAATTGGAATATTGGCTGGAGACAGAGAGATGGTAAAGCAAGTTACTACAAGTATTGTTGGTTTAAAATTCTCAAGAAATCATGAAACCGAAGCAGATAAAGCATCTGTAACCTATCTATGTCCAACAGATTATGACGCTGCTGGTGGAGCTAAATTCTTCGAGAAAATTCAGAATGATGGAGGAACTGGAGTTCCAGAATTTTTAAGCACACATCCAAGCCCAGAAAACCGAATAGAATTTTTCTACACTCACAAAACACAATTAGGTTGTACTGGATTGGAGACATACGAAGCACGCTATCGTCAAATGGTAAACCTATTGCCATGATCATTCAACTTGACAACGGAAAAAGAATTAACCTTGATGATGGATATGACCTATCGATAACGTTAAGAGGTGACGAGTCTAACCCTAGAGCTTGGTACGTTGATGCTCCTAGATTCGAACCTGTTAGGGCGAATGGATGGACAGGATCTGTAAAAGAAGGAGGTGATGTAAATTTCAGAGATGTTTTTTTTAACCCCCACGGTCACGGAACTCACACAGAGTGTCTTGGTCACATTACTGAAGAAATTTACTCTATTAACAATACGCTGAAAACATTCTTTTTTCAAGCTCAGGTTATTAGTGTAAAACCAGAATTGATAAATGATGATAAAATTATCACTCTAAATTGCCTGAGTGAATTAGAGAATCAAACAAGTATTGAGGCTCTAGTAATAAGGACACTTCCCAATCACAAAAGTAAATGCTCCAAAAATTACTCTGACACTAACCCACCATATATTTCCGTTGATTGCCTTCCTCTGTTGAACCGACTTAATGTAAAGCATCTATTAATCGACTTACCTAGTGTCGACAAAGAAAATGACGGCGGAAAACTTGCATTTCATCATGGATTCTGGGGGGTTCCTGATAATCCAAATTTCGAACGAACTATTACTGAGCTAATATTTGTTCCAGACGAAGTAAAAGACGGAAAATATCTTCTGAACTTGCAAGTTGCATCCTTTGAAAATGATGCAGCTCCAAGCAGACCTGTTCTATTCGCTTTGAAATAATTAGTTTTAATAAAAAATATTCGAAATGAGACTCTTGGCTTTTTCAATACTTTTATTCACAAATTACTCTTTCTGTCAAGTATGGGAAACGAGAGTTATTACACCGAAAGAAAGTATTGAGAAAAATCGATGCGTTGAAATCGGGATAAACCCTTCCGACTTATTACTAAAAGAGATCAATAAATACCTTAATAGTCAACCTCATCAGAGAAAAGGTTTGAATCCATTTGTAAGCTGGGATGTTAATATAACTGCAGAATTCACTCACAAAGAAACAGACAGAAAAGCAGGTGGAATAGCATTTTGGTATACAAATGTTGAACGTGACCACCTCAATGGGTATTGGAATCAACTCGAAACTCCTCTTCCCTTTAGAATTCGTTTTGCTCCGCCTCTGAGTGGTGAATGGAATGTAAAAATTTTTAGAGAAACATCATCTCAAAAGAAGGTGCTCATTGATGAACTTAAAATAGTAGTAAAAGAAAAGAACAATCCGGGAAATGTAACCATACACGAAAGTAACAGGTACTTAGAGAGAGATGCTGAAATTGTTTTACCAACCGGAGTGAATTTACCATTCCCCTATGTCAACAATAACTTATTGTACAGTCAAGATCGAGATGAAAAGCTGAAACTTAGAGCATGGGTTGAGTATAGGAAACTTGTTCAACAATACTTGGTTCAAGGAGGAAAGTACTTCAGGTTTTTCATCCACCCTTCAACTACAGATATAGAGTTCGAAGAAGTCGGATATTATCAGAGTCGACAACACTATGCGTGGGAAGTAGATCAAATCGTGAAAATGTGCGAAGAAAACAATGCCCTGATCAATTTCAATTTTCTTTATCATACCATGATGATGAAAATGGGTGATTACTATCAATTCAAGTATGACTATACAGACAATTGGCATGACAAAACAGCCTGGCCATATAAGGATATCAATTATATCTCAGGCTATTCAAAACTGCTCTCCTCAAAGACTCCCTCAGACATGATACTTAATGAAAAGGCATTTAGATATCTTAAAGAAAAAACACGATACATGATGGCGAGATGGGGCTATTCCACTGCCCTGTCGAATATAGAATTGGTGAGTGAGCCTTGGCATATAGACCAAAATGGGTTTACACATCAAACGCCATATGACAGCTTAAACGTAGCTGGAGATATTGCAAGAAAGGCCGCCTATAAATATCACTCAGAACTCGCTTCATATATCAAAGACTCACTCTTAATTAAAAATAAATTAATTGCAGCAGTGGGAAGGTTCCCTGCAGGAGGTTCAAGAATACACTCTCACCTTACTTCATCTACGCCTCAACAAATTGACAGCACATGGTACGATGAGAACATTGATTTCATTTCAATTTCCTATTATAGTTCAAGTCCAACAAAAGCGATTATTTCAAAAAATTCTTCCAACAATGATTGTGGCTCGGAAGAGAACTCTATGGCTTGCGTAATCCAAAGACTACATGACACGTATGACAAACCAATTATCTTCGGTGAAGCCGATCATGGAGATGGAACTCCAATTTGTTCGGACCTGCAAGGTCACCGCATAGATATCAAAAGGTATCTATTTACTGGAGCAGCAGGACATTACATTTGGGCAGCTTTTAATTACCCAGATCATACAAACAAACAACCACAAGACGAGCGATTATCTTGGCGAGGTATAATCAATGCCCAAGAATACTATAACAGCTCAGAAATACAAAAGATATTTAGTAATCAATTTATTCAAGGTAGACAGAAAGTTCCTTTTAAAGGATCAAGAGAAGCCCTAGCAGAGCAACAATACTTAATAGACTCATCAAGAACGAGTGCAGCAGGATATATATACAATCGTTCATTTAATGTACACACAGCAGGTGGAAAAGAAGTTCCAAAAGAAAGCACTTGCTATATTAATACTAAAGATTACCAAACCTCCGTGTCTATAACCTGGAAACCTCAAAAACTAAAAGTGGTAGGGTTAAAACCCCTCAAAAGGTACACAATTCGCTACTATGGCTTTTGTCAAGGTGAATTTTTAAGTCAAAATCAGATACATTCATCGATCTTTGGAAAGTTAAAGCTCAAGCACCCTGTTCTAACCGCCTCGAAGAAAGGGAACCCGCTGATTTGGTATACCATTCAAGAGCATTAAATAGTTGTTCCGTGTAATAAGTTTAATTACTTTTGACGTCAATAATTGTTCGTTTGACTAATGGCTAAGCACACATTACAACTTGAGGATGATTTTAACTTTGATCTTATAGGTTTATGCAGTCATCAAAGTGATTATCGCGTATGTTGGTCTGTCAATGAGCACTTAGGGCTGCATTTAAGTAAGTCTTTAGAACCGTTTATGGTATCTGGGAAAAAAGGTGAGGTAATATCGTCGCACTCATTGTACGAATGGTATGACGAAAATAATACCGTTGAATACTTTTTAATCAAAAATAAGTACAACACTCAATTTCTTATACCTGAAAAAAGCCAAATCGACTACTTTCTGGTGATCCGGGAAGCGGGAATAGTAGATGTTGATGATTTCTTAACAAAGATTAAAGAGATATCAAGTATCTTGACCGCGTTTATCTATGAGCCAGGAGATTTGAAGTCTGGTTCTAAACTTATTTTTTAAGTTTTGAGAAATTAATTAAAGAAATGAAAAGAACAAAAATAGTAGCTACAATAGGTCCTGCATCTTCAGATAAGGAAACACTGCTTTCAATGATGAAAAAAGGCATGAATGTAGCAAGATTAAACTTCTCACATGGAAGTTTTGATGATCACAAAAAAGTGATTAACAACATAAGAGATCTTAATAAAGAAACAGGTTTAAATGTGGCCTTATTAGCAGATCTTCAAGGTCCTAAGATCAGGACTCAAAAGATGAAAGACAATGGTGTAGAGTTAATTTCTGGTCAGACCTCGACTATTGTTACTACAGAAGACTACGAAGGCTCTGCAGAAAGATTTGCGATTAATTATCCTCAACTTCCTTCAGATGTAAAACCAGGTGAAAAGATCCGGTTAGACGATGGAAAATTAGAACTTGAAGTGATTAAAACAGATGGCGACTCAGAGATCGAAACCAAAGTCGTGCATGGAGGAATACTTTCTTCTAACAAAGGAGTAAACCTTCCCAACACAACTATTTCTTTGCCGTCATTAACTGAAAAGGATTTAGAGGATCTCGAATTTGCTTTGGAACAAGATGTTGACTGGGTAGGATTGTCATTTGTGAGATCTGCGAGAGACATCATAGAGTTGAAGCACATCATTAAGAAGCATAGAGTGAAGGCACGAGTCGTAGCTAAAATTGAGAAACCAGAAGCTATTGATGATATTGATGAAATAATCAGGCAGACGGATGCTATAATGGTAGCACGGGGTGATTTAGGAGTTGAAATTCCCATGGAGGATGTTCCATTGGTTCAAAAAATGCTAATCAAAAAGTGTTATCTACATGCTAAACCCATTATCGTTGCAACACAGATGATGGAAAGTATGATCGATAATTATACTCCTACGCGAGCAGAGGTAAATGACGTTGCCAATGCAGTTTTAGATGGAGCAGATGCAGTTATGCTTTCTGGTGAAACGTCAGTAGGTAAGTTCCCTGTTCGCGTTATTGAAGCGATGAGTAAGATAGTTTCGAAAATCGAGGAATCTGATACTATTTATCACAAAGAAGAGCTTCCAGAAAAAAATCAAGAACGTTTTATTTCTGATTCAATCTGCTTTAACGCCACTAGATTGGGACAACGAGTTGAAGCTAAAGCAATAGTTACAATGTCCTTTTCGGGGTACACTGCTTATAAAATTGCTTCTCAGCGACCGAAAGCTCCTATCTATGTTTTTACTAGTAATAAAGAGATACTCACGCAACTCAACCTTATATGGGGTGTTAAAGGAATATTTTATGATAAAATGGTAAGTACAGACCATACAATTGCAGATATAAAGTATTTACTGAAGAAAAATGGATTCTTAAAGACTGGAGACCTTGTTGTAAATATTGCCTCAATGCCCATAGAATCGAAAGGAAAATCAAATATGCTTAAGCTTAGTTACGTTGAATAACGCAGACTTTAAAGCATTAAAAAAAGAGGGCTCACGCCCTCTTTTTTTAATTTAATATCAATACTAATTCAGTATATAACGGATTGCCAATCCTCCTCCCCAGCCCCAGGCTCCAGAGTTAATAATTCCAAAGTAAGGCCCTACATCTAAAGCGATATCAATAGGAAGGTTAATCACGCTTTCTAAGTTCCAGTCTAATCCAATAGCTCCATTTGCTCCTAAATAGAATCCTGTACTGTAATCCCCACCATAAACAGGGTGACTTGACCATTTACCTCTCCATGATCCGACCGTTCCACCCAAACCAAGATACCAGTCTAAACCGATAGATTCATCAATACCATGTTGCCATTCGTACAATGCCTGAGCATTGAAGTGATAACGACCGAGTCCTACCGATGCCTCAATGGCATTACTACCAGCAAAAAAATGTTTTATATTTAGACTAGGTCCTCCATCTAAACCTCCACCAACGTTTCCAAATTTAGCACCTATTGCAGTCTGATAGGATTGTCCAGATACAAAAAGACTAAAAAGTGAGACAAAAACTACAACTCCAAGATTCTTCATTTTTATGTTTTGTTTTTAATGTTCTACAAAATTAGCAGAAAATAAAGCTATATATCGACAATTACATAATGACCACCATGAACCAACAATGAATTTTCTTAATGAATCAATTTTCTTTCAAAAGTTTGACCATTTACTGTCACTCTAAGCGTATACATCCCCTTTGCTAAGTTTGGAGTGAAACATTCAACTTGAGAAACACCTTCAGACTTTTTCCATTGCTGAATCAACTTTCCATTATTATCATACATTGCAATGAAAGCCTTTCCAACTCCATTATCAAATTCAACTGTAAATTGTCCTTCAAAAGGATTAGGATAAATCATCAATTTCCCAAAGCTCGTGATTTCTTCTATACCAACACCGCTGAACAAGTACTGTCCATCAGAGGAAATAATTGCTGACTTCAATCCTGCATTATTAACCGCACGAACATTTATAAAGAAGTCAGTATTTGGAGTCAACGTTAACCCAGTTAAGGTAGCATTAAGCACATTCCCGACATTAGACCAGGCAACTGAATTTGAATCACCTGCGGTTGTCCCAACGCTTAACTCATAATGACTAATACCTGAATGACTATCCGTTGCCTGATTCCAATATGCAGTTATTTCATTCGATGTGTAAAAAGTATCTACATCAACAGATGAAAGGTCAGATACAGAACTTAAACCCACTGGGGGTGTCCAATCTACGTTTAGTTCCAAATAATCAATTGCCGACAAGTTCTGAGCGGTATCTTGAATAATCGACTTGACTTTACCCGAAATAGTATTGGGATCAGGATTTTGAAAACGCAGTGCAGACGATGGAGTACCAACATCAACTTGAACAGAAGGGAATCTTGATCTATATACCTTAAAGTTATCTATGGCTAGATTAGAGTTACCACTTCTGAATGAAACATAATCTCCAGTTGAAAGAGGAGTGTCATCAGTCCATTCGCCGATAAGATCATCATTCTTATACACAAATGTTTCGCCTGTAATACGATCATAAATAACTTTAACGTCCATCCACACGCCCTCGCTAAATTCAACCGGGATAACTTTTTCCTGTGTGAAAGTATCATTACTCACACTATAGAATTCAAGCGTTTGAAGTTCCTGTCTAAACCATACAAAATATGAGTTCCCTCTATTTGTTGCAGAAGGATCATCACAGAAATAATGCATCCCAGCCCTTCTGTTGTTACCAGCACCATCAATCTTGAATTGAAAGTGATATAAATATCGGTTAGATAAGTCGTGTTTAACTTGAGTATAGATATTCGTGTTCAAAAGCGACTCGTCCGTTTGTTCTAAATATCCGTTTGTAACATTCCATGAACCTTCATCTACAATCCAGTCCTGATCTATTGCGCCCTGATCAAAGTTGTCAGAATAAAACCCAAGATCTGGATTACCACGCCATTTCGTACCATCGAAATCAATAACTTGATAAAACGCTTTCTGAACTCCACTTCCATTAGCATTATCTTCATCTTGAAACGAAGCAGTGAAATCTGCTGTCTGCCAGTTATTATTAACTGAACCAACTGTAGATGGATTAGTCCAATCCACAAAGATATTTTTCGCTGATGCGACTGACCAGTTATCAGCACCATCTATTACAATAGAGTTTACACGACAAGCATCTTGTTGTTGATTTGGAGATTCGAATCGCGCATCTTTATTTACTTGAGGTCCAACGAATATCTTCTCTTGGAAATCTCGATCAATGCGAACTTTAAAATTATCAAAGTAAGCAAGTGCATCTCCATTTCTCAATGAAATATGCGTTCCAGAGGTTAAAGGTGTCGCATCAATATGAGAGGCAACACGCTCATCATTTACAAAGGCGTCAATCTCTCCTGTTACAGGGTCGTAAGTAACTTTGTAATCATACCAAGTCCCAGCATCAATTGTATACGGAATATCCGAAACTAGAACGATATTATTATTATCAACTTCATAGATCTGAACTAAATTATTATCTGGACGGAAATACACCATATAAGAATTCCCTAGTTGCGTTTGGGTAGGGTCATCAGCAAAGAAATGAATTCCTGATCTACGATTTGTACCTGACCCATCGACCATTGCAGACCATTGGTACAAATACTTATGGTTACTATTTTGATTTACTGCAGCATGTATGTTTGTATTTCCCTCTGCTTCGTCAGACTGCAGAATTGTTCCATTACTAATTACCCATGTACCTGTTTGAACATTCCAATCTGGATGAATAGCTGATGTGAAGTTATCACTAAAAAAACCATTATTTGCATTACCTCTCCATTCCACACCATCATATTCTAAAACTTGATAATACTGTCGATCAATACCAGAACCTCCAGGGTTATCATTATCATCGAACTCTGACCAAAAATCAAACCCTCTCCATTCATATGCTGTATTTACAGCTGTGGTTGGAGGTATGACATCCGCATTTAGGTTATTACAATCATCTATAACATCTTGAACTTCTTGCCTTATAGATGACATTCTAGCATACATATCGTTACCTGGACAACTCGTATTTCCGATATCCCTGTGACAAGTTAAATTTTCCATAAATTGAACTCCATATGCTTGAGTTTGCATATTCGACGACCCCAATGGGTTTATCGCTTTATAATCATACCACCAAGCCAAAAGTTCATACAACTTATTCAATTGGGCAGTGGTCGCAATAGATACATCTAAATTCCCTGGAAAGTTAACCCCGATAGAACCAGAATTAGCAGCCCCTGCATGAGCGCCTCTAACATCAGAAGTTGGAAGATTAGGATTATGGCGGCCCTGATAGAAATTTCCATCTTTATCAATGATATAGTTGTATCCAATGTCAGCCCAACCTAACGTATTCACATGATAATTATAATAAGACCTTACTACAGCTTCTCCATTGGTGTAAGTATTTGGTGAAGCACCATGATGAATAACAACATGTCCAGCATTAATATAAGTTGGTGTATAAGCACTATTCACTTGCCAACAAGGTGCAGAGCCACCGCACCAATCAGACCTAGGAATCATCGTTGGAAATTCGGGGCAATTGTTTTTTGGGACATTATTCAGGTTTGTCTGATCTAAACCTCTAATATCATCTTGATTATTAGAATTGTCACCTTCAAAATTACCATCAAACAGATCAACCTGTATACCGCTAACCGCAACAGGAACTGTTATTTTTAATTCAAGATTCTTCTGGCTTGAAGCGTCCAACGTAAATAGAGCCTCAGTCCAATACTTATTGGTAGGGGTTTCTCCTGGCGTTACTTCAGCCTCTGTGTTTGTCCAATTAGACCATTCTCCGTTAGATCTCTGCGTGCGATATGTCACCATAAACAAAGCGGGATCAAGTGTATGATTCATAGATGAAAAACCAACTCCAAAACATGAGAACAAATGATCTGGACTCAATGTAAATGAATATGATTGACCAGGATTCAAGACACCTGGATAATTTGCAGAGGTAAAAGGGATTCCCAATTGACCTCCTTTGCTAGTTAAATTGCCTTGAGAGATTTGAGATGTTTGAATATCTTGAGCAAACAAAAAAGTAGTCGCCAAAAATATGGCGAAAGTGAGTAGTAATTTCATTGAATAATGGTTTGAAACAAAGTTAATTGATTATTAGCGCATAAAAGAATGATTCTTTCATTAATTTCATTATTATAATATGGAAAAAAGGATTTACCTTTGCCGCTTTTTTCAATTTGACTAATAAAATTACTGAATCATGGGAGACTTCTTAACTGGATTTGACCTCAATGAAATATTTAAAGCAATCATGGTACTTTTCGCCGTGATAGACATCATTGGATCGATACCTCTTATAATTAAAATCAAGGAAACATCTGGAGATATTCATGCTATGCGTATCACCGTTGTATCGTTAATAATTATGATTGCATTTTTGATCGCTGGAGAGAGTATTTTAAAACTTTTCGGAGTAAACGTAGAGTCATTCGCCGTGGCTGGTGCATTCATCCTTTTTGCCATGGCTATTGAAATGGTAATGGGAATTGAAATATTTAGAGAAACACCTGTTAAAGGTAAAAGTGCTGGAATCGTTCCTTTAGCATTCCCAATAATCGCAGGAGCAGGATCAATGACTTCTTT
>CBFHXS010000087.1:0-11153 GCA_965659845.1 Brumimicrobium sp. | reverse complement strand
ATATTGCCATTCCTTGATTTTGGACATTCTGACACAAATAGAGGCATAAAAAGAAGAAATGTCAGTAAAATACGTCACTTACTCTGACACAAATACAGCAGTTTCTAGCAATGAACAAAAGTGATTATAAATTGTATTTTTGTGTAAACTCTGTACGATGAAAATATTACTTTCTCCAGCCAAATCTCTGGATTATTCAAAAGATGTTGATACACCAACCACAACTGTAGCTCCGTTTCTTGATGAGGCAGATTATCTAGCTAAGAAATTGCAAAAAACTTCAAAAAAGAAGCTGAGTGAGTTAATGAGTTTATCTGCTCAACTGACTGATTTGAATTATGATCGTTATCAAAATTGGGAAAAGCCATTAGGTGAAGGTGATGAATCAAAACCTGCAATAACCGTTTTTACAGGAGAAGTATACAAAGGAATAGATGTTGATTCTATGTCAAGCTCTGAGTTGGAAAGAGCTCAAGATCAAATTAGAATCTTATCGGGTTTATATGGTATTCTAAGACCTTTGGATCTTATGTACCCTTACAGGTTGGAAATGGGAACGAAATGGAGCGTGACACCATCCAAGAAAAACCTATACAAATATTGGGGGACTCAGCTTTCTGAATATTTGAATGATGAAATGAAAGATGGCGAAGTTATTATTAACCTCGCTTCAAATGAATATTTCAAGGCAATCGACAAAAAGTCACTTAGCGCTAGGGTGATAACTCCGGTATTTAAGGAGTTGAAAGGAGATCAATATAAAGTTGTAATGATGTATGCCAAGCATGCTAGAGGAGCAATGGCCAGAGATATTATTCAACAGCAATACAAGTCGGTTGAGGACTTGAAAGGTTACAATGTAGATGGATATTCTTTTAATGAAGAATTGTCTACAGATAATGACTGGGTGTTTGTAAGATAGAACGATAAATTACCCAAGGTTAGAGGGATTCAGAACGGCCTGTCTTTGTTATATATTTAATATTTGTATCTTTGTAAAAGCATAGAATTAACAAGCTATTTCGTTAATTCCTTAAACTTTATTAAAGAAGAAATTTATGAGCTCAACGTTAGAAAAATTATCGTCGGAAGACTTGATCAAAATGGAAGAGAAACATGGTGCACACAATTATCACCCACTTCCAGTTGTATTGTCAAAAGGTGATGGGGTCTATGTTTGGGATGTCGAAGGTAAGAGATATTATGATTTTTTGTCGGCATACTCAGCAGTAAATCAAGGTCACTGTCATCCTCATATTGTTGGTGCGCTTAAAGAGCAAGCTGAAACTTTGACATTGACATCGCGAGCATTTTACAATGATACTCTAGGTCCGTTTGAGAAATTTGTAACTGAATTCTTTAAGTTTGATAAAGTATTGGCAATGAACTCAGGTGCCGAAGCAGTGGAAACAGCAATAAAAATCTGTAGAAAGCATGCTTATCAAACCAAAGGTATTTCAGAGGATCAAGCTAAAATAGTTGTTTGTGAAAATAACTTTCACGGCCGCACGACTACAATAATATCTTTCTCTAACGATGATACTGCTCGTAACGAGTTCGGTCCTTATACACCTGGATTCATTAAGATTCCATATAATGATGTTGAGGCTTTAGATGAAGCATTACAACAGGATAATGTTGCTGGTTTTTTAGTAGAACCAATTCAAGGGGAGGCTGGAGTTTATACACCTGCAGATAACTACATGGCTGAGGCAAGAAGACTGTGTGATAAGCACAACGTTACCTTTATTGCTGATGAGGTTCAAACAGGGATAGCAAGAACAGGAAGTTTACTTGCTGTATGTGGTAACTGTTCATGTGAAGGCCATTGTGAGCGTCAGAAAGATACTTACGTTCGTCCTGACATGGTAGTGCTAGGAAAAGCAATATCAGGTGGAGTATACCCTGTTTCAGCAGTACTTGCAGATGACGAGATTATGAATGTGATTCAGCCTGGTCAACATGGTTCTACATTTGGAGGAAACCCTTTAGCTGCAAAAGTTGCGGTTGCTGCGTTGGAGGTTATCGGTGACGAGAAGCTTGCTCAAAATGCTAGACATTTGGGCGATATTTTCAGAAGAGAAATGAACCGTATCATTGATAACACAGATTTGGTAACAAAGGTTAGGGGTAAAGGGATGCTTAATGCTGTTTTGATTAATGATAAAGAAGACTCAACTACAGCTTGGGATATCTGTATGGCACTAAAAGAAAATGGCTTAATAGCAAAACCAACGCATGGGAATATTATTCGATTTGCACCACCTTTGGTTATGAATGAAGAACAGCTTATGGACTGTGTAGCAATTATTGAAAAAACACTTACAGAGTTTAAGAAATAGGATCTATCGATCAAAAAAAAGCCGCAACTTTTAAGTTGCGGCTTTTTTTGTGCTATTTATCTTTTATTAGAGTAGCGTTGTTGGACAAACATATTCTGTTGAAGGAATATCCGTCTCTTTGATTTTATCGAATCCGCCGATAACATCTTCGAAGTTATCCCATCCACGAGACTTCAGAATAGAGGAAGCGATCATACTCCTGTAGCCTCCTGCACAATGAATTACAAACTCTTGGTCTTTCGGGAATGAAGCAAGGTGCTCATTTATTGATCCAAGAGGTGTATTTATCGCACCTTCAACGTGCTGTGATTCAAACTCACTTTCTTTCCTCACATCAAATACTTTAACTCCATCATTGATTTTCGATTTTAGCTCTTCAACTGAAATTCGCTTTGAAGTATCCACTTCTTTATTCGCCTTTTTCCATGCTTCGAAACCTCCTTCTAAGTAGCCGATTGCATGATCGTAGCCTACTCGTGATAGTCTTATGATACTTTCTTCTTCTTTTCCAGGTTCTGTAACCAATATGATTTCTTGCTTGATGTCTGGGATTAGTTCACCTACCCACATTGCGAAATTACTATTCAAACCTATGTTAATACTATTCGGTACGAATCCCTTGTGGAATACTTCAGCAGGTCTTGTATCTAAAACCAGTGGAAGTTTTTCATTTGCTATCAATTCAAATGCTTCAGCATTCAGTGGCCGTTCTCCTCGCTTCTTAACGTCATCAAGACTTTCATAACCCTGAATGTTCATTAATACATTTTTAGGGAAGTATCCTGGAGGGTTTTTTAATCCCGTCAGTAATTCTTTAATGAATTCTTCCTCTGTCATGTCTGCTCTTAATGCGTAATTCGTTTTCTTTTGATTTCCTAATGTATCAGTCGTTTCAGATGACATCTTTTTACCACATGCACTTCCTGCGCCGTGATTAGGATATACAATTAGGTCGTCGCTCAAAGGCATAATTTTATTTCTTAAAGAGTCAAATAAGTGAGCTGCTAATTTCTCTTCCGTTAAATCTGCGATAACGTGCTGTGCTAAATCAGGTCTTCCCACATCACCAATGAACAAGGTGTCTCCAGTGATAATACCGTGTTCATTACCATTTTCATCAATCAATAGGTATGTTGTTGACTCCATCGTATGACCCGGAGTATGAATAACTCTTACCGTATAATTTCCAACTTTATACTCCTGATTGTCTTCTGCAACAATAGCCTCAAATTGCGGTTTTGCTGTTGGGCCATAAACGATATCAGCTCCTGTTTTTTTTGCTAAGTCTAAGTGACCAGAAACAAAATCTGCGTGGAAGTGTGTTTCAAAAACATATTTTATTTTGGCATTGTCTTTTTTCGCCTTTTCTATGTATGGTTCAACCTCTCTTAAAGGATCGAAAATTGCTGCCTCTCCATTATTTTCTAAATAATATGCTGCGTGAGCGATACATCCTGTGTAAATTTGTTCAACTTTCATATTGCTATTTTTTTATGTTTATAATTCAATTGTTTGTTTGATACAAAGTACTTGAATTAGCGTTGAAGACAGTATGACAAATGTTACAGAGTGAACATGACTTTTGTCAGGTTTTTATTGTGGATAGGGAGCTTTTTATTCCTCTACGATTACAAATATGTCTTCATCATCTTTTTTGAACATTTTTTCTTCACGAGCATATTTCTCGAGTGACTCAAGATCGTCAAGTTGGTCCAGCGTAGATTTAGTAGTGTTATATTTGATAAGAACCTCAGCTTTCTCCTGCTCTAATTTGTTGAGTTTTATCTCTTGACGCACAATGGTAAAAACATCAACATCATCTAGAAATAATACGTAAATCGCAAATATGACCGTTGTCAGGACATACTTGTTTTTGAGATATTTTAGCTTTTTGATCACACTTCAAAGTTAAGGGGAAATTAGGTGAGGTGCATGAGAAGAGTTACTATGTTGTTAAATAGCTAATGTTAAAAAGAAAAGCCGCTCCAATTATTGAAGCGGCTTTAGTATTTATTCTATTCTTAGATTAACCCATGAAAGGATATTTGTAATCTCTTGCTGGAACAAATGTTTCTTTTATTGTACGTGCAGAAACCCAACGCAATAAGTTCAATTTAGCACCTGCCTTATCATTAGTTCCTGAACCTCTTGCTCCACCAAATGGTTGTTGACCAACAACAGCACCTGTTGGTTTGTCATTGATGTAGAAGTTACCTGCACTATTTTCTAACATATCGATTGCTTTAGTAATCGCATAACGATCTTTAGAGATAATAGAACCTGTTAGAGCGTAATCCGAAGTCCCGTCAAGAAGCTCCATTGTTTCTTCAAATTTCTCACCATCATATAAGTAAATAGTGATTACCGGGCCAAAGATCTCTTCAACCATTGTTCTGAATTTCGGGTCTGTTGTGAGAACAACAGTTGGTTCTATAAAATATCCTTCTGATTTATCATAGTTTCCACCAATAATGATTTCTGCATCACTGGCATTTTTGCAATAGTCAATATACTCAGCTATTTTATCAAATGCTTTCTCATCAATTACAGCAGTAATGAAATTCGATGTGTCCTCTGGTGTACCGATTTTAAAATCACCTACTTGCTCTACTACAGTTTTCTTAACTTCAGGCCACATATCTTTCGGTACATAAGCGCGTGAAGCAGCAGAACATTTTTGTCCTTGGAATTCAAACGCACCTCTCGAAATAGCAGTTCCAACTTCTACTGGGTCCGCTGTTTTGTGAACCATGATGAAATCTTTACCACCTGTTTCTCCAACAATTCTTGGATATGCTCTGTAGTTGTCAATATTACTTGCAATTTCCTTCCATAAGTGTTTAAATACTCCAGTAGATCCTGTGAAGTGAAGACCCGCGAATTCTTTGTGTTTGAACACAACATCTCCAGCTACAGGTCCTTCAACAGTAATCATATTAATTACTCCATCAGGTAGTCCAGCTTCCTTAAAGATCTCCATGATCACATTTGCTGCATATACTTGAGTTTCTGCTGGCTTCCAAACCGCAACATTTCCTAACATCGCAGGAGCAGAAGGTAAATTACCAGCAATAGCAGTAAAGTTAAAAGGAGTCACTGCAAAAATAAATCCTTCAAGCGGTCTCCATTCTAAACGGTTCCAAAATCCACGAGGAGATTCTGGTTGCTCAGTGTAAAGTTCAGACATATACTGAACATTGAATCGTAAGAAGTCTGCAAACTCACAAGCTGCATCTATTTCTGTTTGATATACATTTTTAGATTGACCGAGCATCGTCGCTGCGTTGATCTTATCTCTAAAAGGTCCGGCTACAAGGTCAGCAGCTTTGAGGAATATACTTGCACGGTCTTCCCAGTTCATTTTGGACCAGTTTTTACGTGCTTCCAATGCTGCGTCAATAGCTTTTTCTACGTGTGATTTATCTCCGTAATTGAAATGACCTAAAACTTTCTTGTGGTCATGTGGAGGGTTTAAAGGCATTTTGTTTGATGTACGAATTTCTTCTCCACCAATGTACATTGGAACATCGATAGGATCCTGATTGTACATTTCTTTATATTTAGCGAGAAGAGACTCTCTTTCCGGAGTACCTGGAGCATATGAATTTATCGGTTCATTGACAGCCTTAGGTACGTTAAAATGTGCATTTGCCATAAATCTTATTGTCTTTTTTTATTCATTGCAAAAGTAACCAATCAAATGCTGAAATCAAAGTTCGAACAGAGATGAGAGAAATGATAGGATTACAATATTAATATAGCCTAAGAAATGAATAAGTTTGATATATTTGGTTCAAACTACTAGATATGCGTGCTTATTCTTATGTCTTTATTTTCTTTTCCATTTTTGCTTTTTTACCTACCTGTTTATCACAAGAGATAGATAAACATATTGAATCTTATTTAGAGGGTACAACGGACGAAAAAATCAGTAAAATTATGCTGTTTTATGATGACCTGTCTTCAATTAAGAAAGACTCGGTATTATTTTTTGTTAAAGATCTTCAAGACATTGGAATAAAAAGTGATAGAGAGGATGCAATAGCAATGTCTAACTATATTTTTGGACATTATTTAAACGATAACTCTCTTTTTTCTGAAGGTGTTCGCAAGCTTGAATTGGCTGAAGAGTATTATGCTTTTGAGGAAAATGACACGATGCAATCTGTCGTTAGTAATGCCTTAGGGAATAATTATTACTTACAAAGTGAACGGAAAAAGGCTGAAGAATATTACTTGAGATCTATTGCTGAAGGCAAACAAAGTGGTGTTACAAAGTTTGAATCACTATCATTTGGTAATTTAGCTAGAATATACATCGCGCAAGAGAAGTATGATGAAGCAAAGAGGTTGTTAGATGAGTATATTCAATTGAACAATGAAAAATCAGATATACGAAATCTAGGCACAGGATATGGTCTTTATGGTCAATTCTATTTAAATCAAAGTAAGTTTGATGAAGCGATTGAGCAACTAGAAAGGAGTATGGAATATAATCTTGCTACTGGTAATAACCAGTTAATTGGAAATGGATATACAAATCTTGCCATAGCTTCTTATTTTAAGAATGATTTTGATCGCGCAAGAGATTACTTTGAGTTGGCACTCGCTTATAGAAAAAAGAGTGGAAGTGCTTTTTATATTGCCGAGAGCTATTTCAATAAAGGTGACTTTTTCTTTGGTACAAATCAACTCGATAGTGCTGAGGTTGCTTATGAAAAGTCTCTAAAAGTTGCTCGAGAATCTAATAACCTTGTTGGAGTTAAAGATGCATTGATGCAAATGAGTGTGCTTTATGACTCATTGAAATTGTATGAAAATGAATCTCGAGCTTTAAGAGAATATATCGAAGTAGATGATAAACTCAGTAAGGAGAAAATTTCTTTAGAACTTGCTTCATTGCGTTTAAGTTTTAAACAAAACCTGGAGCAACAAGAATATTTAACAGAGCAACGAGAGAATGAGTTGAGAAGTCAGATAGACAAAGTTAGTACGGTTTGGGATTATTGGGTATGGATAGTTATTATCTGTGTTTTATCTATTGCTGGATTTGTATTTGTTTCATACCGGAAAACCAATCGAAAGGATAACGACTAATAGCGAGTAAAGAACTTTGCGAGTATTTGGCTGTTATAAATAAAAAGAAATATGGAAGAAGCAACGTTTGGAGCCGGGTGTTTTTGGTGTGTAGAGGCTGTCTTTAGCGAATTGAAAGGTGTTGATGAGGTTTATCCTGGTTATGCGGGTGGACATGTTAAAAGACCTGCTTATAAAGAAGTTTGCATGGGCATTACGGGACATGCTGAAGTAGCTCGTGTGAAATTTGATCCATCAATTATTTCATATGATAAGCTTCTGGAGGTGTTTTGGTTTGTTCATGATCCCACGACGTTGAATCGTCAAGGTAATGATGTAGGTGAACAATACAGATCAGTAGTGTTTTATCACAATACGAAGCAAAAAGAGTTAGCTGAGAAATATAAGAATGAACTAACGAAAAGAGAAGTGTTTCAAAATCCTATTGTTACAGAGATCGAAGAAATAAATAATTTCTACGAGGCAGAAGATAATCACAGAGATTACTATATGAATAACCCTGATCAGCCGTATTGCAGAGCAGTAGTACGACCTAAAGTCGAAAAGTTTAAAGAAGCATTCTCGGAAGAATTGAAAAAAAGTGGAACTCATTAGTTCCACTTTTTTTATGTTTTTACTTATTTGATTCGCCAATCGCTTGAATGAAATCTATAGCGGTTTGGTTAAATTCGTTTGGAACATCGATGTTGACTACATGTCCTGAATTCTTTAAAATAACTAATTCAGCCTTTTTATGCTCTCTAATCATCGCTTTAATTCCAGGTAAAAAAAGGCTGTCGTGTTCACCCATTATGTATAGCGTCGGAGAATTATGTTCTTTCTCCCGAAATAAGTACAACAGCGGTTTGAGTTTACTTGTTAGGCTGAACCATTTTTTGAATTCCCGACTGTATACTTTTTTTGCTTCATTAATGAAAAACACTCTGGAATGTTTATAGGCATTTTTAGGTATGATTATACTGGCAAATATTTTATATAAGATCATATGTGGAATGAATGACTTGGTCAAATTACCTACCTTAATAAGAAACTTGCTTTTGTAGCTTAATTTGAAAACCGCTCCACCTAAGGTCATAGACAAAACTCGTTGCGCATATCGTTCAGCAATACATCTGATGATAATTGTTCCCAAAGAGATTCCTACGAAGTGAGACTTTTCTATTTTCTGATGATTTAAAACCTCAATGATATCTTCAACGATCACATCAAAGTTAAATCTTTTCACATCTTTAATAGCAAGAGATCTTGACCTACCGTGACCTCTTAGGTCTAATACGAGCACATTGAAATTCTTAGAAAAAGATCTGATCTGTGGATACCAAATAGAACTGCTACCGCCGGCTCCGTGAATAAAACAGACCCATTCCCTCGAATCGTCCGTCATGAATATTTTATGATTTAACACTCAATGTAAACGAACTGAACATTACGTTTGTTTTTGAATGCGGTTGGAAATAAAATCATATGTCATTCAAAAGTCAGCTATTTCAAAAAGTGAGGTATAGAAAAAAGCGAAACTAAATTGTTCCGCTAATCTTTTATTTATTCATTTGCTTTCTTTGATGCATCTTCTTTTTCTTTACCGTTGTCTTGGCCTTTTTATGCTTTACCATTTTTGCATGATGAGCATCAGCTTTCTTTTTTTGTTCTGGAGTAAGAACTGAATGCATTTCCTTACGCTTTAGTTCTCTTAGTTCTTTCATACTCTCCTTTAGTGCTCTCATTTGATCTTTTTGCGCTTTTTCTTTTGCCGCATATTTTTCTTTGATAGCTTTCATTTCAGCTTTTTGCGCTTCAGTTAGCTCAAGCTCTTCTTCCATATGGCTTTCATGCCTTTGCTCAGCTGCTTCAATCTTTTTAACCTCATTTTTCTCATTTACTTGTGCATTTAGTCCTGTGAACATTAGTGTAGTTCCAAAAGCTAATAATATTACTTTTTTCATATCTTTATATATTGTTTATTATAAATGTAAGACATTGAATCTACTGCTTCTGAAAAATAACAAATTTTTAATCTTCTTAATTATTTGTTTTCTTTTTAGTGGATGTGCTTGGTTTGCTCCACGTGATGTTCAGAAGGCAGATAGTTCAACGAAATCTCTTAACTTAAATCGAAAGGATCTTAGAACAATACCCGATGAGGTTTTTGATTTAAAATACCTAGAAGAACTAAGGCTTTTTCAGACAAGCCTTACCGAGATCTCTCCAAGAATAGGTGAGTTGAAGAACCTTAAGAAGCTTTATGTTGGTAAAAATGAGTTAAGTAAATTGCCAAAAGAAATCGGAGAACTGGAAAACTTAGAGGTACTTTTTATCCATTTTAATGAAATAGATTCACTGCCCTCCTCTATGAAGAGGCTGAAAAAACTGGAGCACCTTAAAATTGATAATAATAAACTGACAAAATTACCCGATGAACTCGGACTCTTGCCAAACTTAAAGACTTTATCAGTTAGGTTTAATAATTTGGATACAATTCAACCCGCCCTATTTGAAAGTGGGAGTATCGAGATATTGGACTTGAGATACAATGAGATCAAACACATACCATCTGAAATTGGTAAATTGACAAACCTGCATGAATTATACTTAAGTAATGCTGGATTTCTTTTAACACTACCTGATGAACTTTGCGATATTAGGAGGTTTGATATACTTCAGGTAGATAGAAGTATTCAAATCCCAAGATGTTTATTTGTGCGAAGTTTACATAATTTCAAGATAGTTTATGATTAACATTACATCAATCTTGATATCTGAAGGGCAGGAAATATCTGTTGACGCAATTATTTAGAAATAAATTGTTGTGTTCATAAAGAATTATCTAATTTTATAAACATGACAATGATGTATTCATATTGGTTTTCTAAATCTAGAACAGATACCGGTATGCTATGCAATTAAATAAATATTTTAATTAATGATAAAGCCCGGTTCTCAAAAGAATCGGGCTTTTTTTATACGATAAATATGAAGACATATGAAATGAAGTTGGGTATGCGTCAAGTTTACTCAGACTATACAGAAGAGGATCAGGCCGTTTGGAAAATATTATTTGAGAGACAAATGAATCAACTAAAAGATAAGGCAGATTCTGAATTTTTAAAGGCTATCAAGAAGATTGGGTTTTCAGATGAAATTCCGAATTTTGATGATGTAAATAGCCGTTTAGCGGAAACAACAGGTTGGAAGATAAGAGTTGTTCCAGGTATTATTGAAGAGGTTGATTTCTTTGGCTTATTGGCGAACAAGGAGTTTCCTTCCTCGACTTGGTTGAGGTCAATGGATTCCTTAGATTATTTATCTGAGCCAGATATGTTTCATGACGGGTTTGGTCATATGCCATTACTGACAAACACTACTTTTTGTGAGTTCTTTCAGCAAATAGGAAAGATAGGTGTGAAATATCATGATGTACCTGAGATATTGGAGTTCCTTGGCAGAATCTATTGGTTTACTGTTGAGTTTGGATTAATACAAAGAGAAAATGAACCTTTAAGAATCTACGGAGCGGGGATATTGTCTTCATCAGGGGAGTCAGAGTATAGTTTGTCAGAACAACCAGAAAAAAAGAAGTATGACATCTTTGATGTTATAAACACAGACTTTGATAATACTGTAATACAAGATCTTTATTTCGTAATTCCATCTTTCGAGGAAATGGGGCGGTCGATCAATGAAATTCTTCCATACCTGCAAAGTGTTGCAGAGTTT
>CBFHXS010000086.1:0-11651 GCA_965659845.1 Brumimicrobium sp. | reverse complement strand
CTGCCACTGCTAGTCGTGATTTGAAACGGGGAGTTGAACTCGGTATATTCGAAAAAGAGGGAGATAAAACAAAAACGATTTACAGATTAAAGAAATAGCCACAACAACAAATAAACAAAACAGCGCCGATAGGACTCAAGGTTTGCGCTACTTTGCTTATTTTAGAACGTTGCGATTAATTATATTTGTCTTAGCACAAAACCATGATTGAAATTAATTGGCGTTTGAGATTCGTTGTTTTGCTAGTAAGCATATCCTGTTTATTACCAAATAAAGCCTACCCTCAAAATCCCATGGAGTTACCTCTTGAGATTTTAAAGGTAGTTTTGGTGGATCAAAATACGATCATACCCATTCAGCACTATACCCTGTCAGACAGATTCGTTGAGCCTTTTCATCAATATTTTCACTCAGAAACTAACTATATCCAAAATCTATATCATGATCAATGGATAATCGGCTATAAAGGTGAAACCAGAAGCTTTCGCATACAATACACTGATAGAAAAGACATTGAATATAACAAAGCAGAAGGGGATGCCCATGTATATTTTGAAAAACTGCGAAAAGAGTTGTCAAGCGATGCACTTATTTATGATGAGTATAAAATAGCAACCAGCCCCATCATTATTCACTGGGAAGATTTGGAACCAATTAGTAATCCGTGGCAAAGCCCCGACAAAAGTGTACCTGTAAAGCTGATCGCAGATACACAAAAAAATAGAGTAGTAAGTGATAGCCTAACAACCACACAAAAAGCTATTCCAATTGAAAAACCAAAACAAGAATGCGATAGTCTAGTCTATTTGCAAGTAATTGACTTTGACTATCAACCTATTGACATGTATAAAGTGGAAGTGCTGTCACAAAATAGCAAAGTCCAACTTCCATTTCATCAAGTTTCTGCATTTAACTATATCTTCTTGATTCCACAATCAATACGTTGTGATGTGCAGTCTAATGATTTAACCATTCTAATATCAGCCGATGGCTACCTTGAAGATACTTTGACTTTAAACAAATATAGTTTACAGGGAAGTACAATCCTTTATAAACCTGGACAATCAAAGATTTATGTAAACAGAGGTATTCCATTCATCGACATAGGAGATCAATATATTGTATTTGTGGAGTCACCTCAATATGCAGCTTATAAATCAATCATAAAGACTTATAACTTGAAGGTAATTGAACAAAATGAGTATTGCCGATTTGATAAAAAAAGAGTTGTATACAAAGCAAGATTAGGATCTGATAATAAAATGAGCATTGCAACTCGCAAAGCGATGTTAACTGATTTAGAACTGAATTCAATTCAGACAGGTCTCGCTTTTAAATATAGTCATAACAAGTCAATTGAAGGAATCAATGCATTAAAGGTGACCGCTCGAATAAATGAAGAAGATGTATATAGCAACAGAGATTCTATCATGAGTTTTCTAAAAAATAATGGCTTTAAAAATGTAGCCACCGATTACTGGCCAATGATAAATACTGGAACTCAACAAGAACGTTATTTCAACACTAGAGCAACGCTACCTCTCGAAATGAGTATGAATCAACTAAGGCAATTCATTAATTTGACGCTCTACCCAAATGATGCAGTAGTGAGTATATCTTTTGAAAATATCGAAATAAATTGTCCTGAAAAAATTCAGCCCTATAATGATATTGATTTTTTGAACAAAAAGATGAACTTTGATCCGGACATTTTCAATAGTGATAAGAAGTAAGGTTTAGAGGCCTTAAAACTAAATTATGCAAGTGCTAACATTGTCGATTTTCAACCTATCTTTTGCTTAACAATACACCTTTACTCAATTCTAAAAATGGTTACAATGAGATTCTTAATATTAATTTTTACCAGTTCATTCTTGTTTGGCTGCGTAAACCTCAAAAGTTACTATTACCCATATTCAAGTTGCGTTCCTCATAAAGTATATAAGTACGAGTGTTTCTCGGACACTACAAAAACGCAGTATTGGAAGATGTCCTATAGTTCAAAGTTTAATTTATTTATCACAGAATCATTTAATTACAAGCTTGAGCGAATTGAATATTTCGAAGAGACTATTTCAAAAACGGGAACAAAATTGATTCAATTCTCCGCAGTAAGTGAAGATCAGGAACAAGAATCATTTCCTCCCATGAGCAACGATGTATATAATTGGGTAGATAAGTCTCCTTCTAAATTTGAAGTGAAGTACTCCAGAGGATCTGAAATCGTACACTTTGAAAAAAAGAGGGTGTACTTAGGGAAGGAGTCTAAAAAAATTAAAAGCGGAGAATACAATTGTGTGAAATTTAAAGAGTACTATACGATGACAATTGATGGTACAAATGATCAATTTAATTACCATCAATTCACATATTTTGCAGATAGTTTAGGGATGATTAAATACGAAAGAACATTACCTTATGGAGCAGTTGTAGAGTTAGAACTTACGAAAGTATTTGATGAAACTGAATGGGAGGAGTTAAAGCGAGGTGGTAGCTGAAACCATAATTGCAGAACTTGGCTATTCACTCATAGAGCAATGTTAACTCTTCAGCCTGTTTTCGATTCTTACCAACGGTTATTTTGTTATCGTTAATTCAACTAGAATTATCGATTTAATCCATGAATGATAACCTTTTCCTTTAACTTTGTAATTCATCTTTAGCAACATCACATGTCATTCACTTCATTAGGTCTTCCTGAATATATACAGAATTCAGTTACTGCAGAAGGTTATAAAGAGCCTTATCCTATTCAAAAAGAAGCAATTCCGACTGTCCTATCGGGTAAAGATGTTTTGGGGATTGCTCAAACTGGATCAGGTAAAACCGCAAGTTACGTATTGCCGATTATTGCTAGACTGGAAAAGATGAAACCGCAAGGGGCTCGAAACATTAGTGTTTTGGTTCTAGTTCCAACGAGAGAATTATCGCTTCAAGTCGAATCTAGTTTTTTTATTTTTTCCAAGAAAGCTCCATTCAAATGTAAATCTTTAGCAGTTTTTGGCGGAGCATCGATCAATGTTCAAATGCAGGAAATGAATAATGTACGTGTATTGGTAGCTACTCCAGGTCGACTTCTGGATTTGATTGGTTCCAATGCGGTTCATTTATCTGCAGTAAAGACTCTTGTGTTGGACGAAGCCGACAAGATGTTAAACTTGGGCTTTAAGGAAGAAATGGATAAAATCATCTCTCTTTTACCCGAAAAACGTCAGAATTTACTCTTTTCGGCTACTTTAAATCCTAATGTAGAAAAGGTAGAACGTATTCTTCTTCAAAATCCGAAGGTGATCAACGTAGTGCCAAAAGAAAATGATGTCAATCGAATTGAACAAATTGCATACCTGTTGAAGCAAGAACAGAAAGGTCCAATGCTGCGAAAGATCATAGCACAATATATAGATGATCAAGTTCTAATATTTACTTCCTCCGTTTATCAAGCGGACCATGTAGTTTCCAAATTAGTAAAGGCAAACTTTAGCGCACGTGCAATCCACGGAAAAAAGAGCCAGTCTCAAAGAACGGAAGCATTGTCAACTTTTAAAGAGGGCAAATTGAAAGTACTTGTAGCCACAGATATTTTAGCCCGAGGCATCGATATTGAATTCTTACCTTTAGTCATCAATTATGAATTACCAAGATCACCTAAAGACTATGTGCATAGAATAGGTCGTACTGGTCGAGCTGAAAAAAAAGGAAAGGCAATTTCTTTAATCACTGAGGAAGACACACATCATTTCAAAATAATTCAAAAGAAAATGAAGAAATCCGTGGATGTGATTGATGCAGATCATGCATAGTTTTTTTTCTCATTGATAACTTTGTATGACGTTTACTGATGCTATTTGCGTTTTTGTTAGCGTTTATCTGTAATTGTGTTTTGTATATTTGTAGTCTAATGCGTAAACACCTAAAGTCATGCACAAATTTGCTCTTCTTTTTCTAGTTTTGTTTTTACATACATTAGCTATTTTCTCACAAGAGTTGTACCCCTATGTTTGCGATGTAGAAAGGGTGGATATTAAAGGGTTTGAATCTTCAAGGTCATTTGATGAAAAAGGGGTCATCATTTCTAAAAAACAATATCATCCTTTAGCAATTGCACAATATGGCTTATTGAGTTACTATGAGTTTTATAACACTGGAGACAGTTCTTACTATGAAAAGTGCATCAATCAGGCTAAATACTTTTTTGATTCTTCTCGTGTACATTTTACTTTTGATGGCAAGGGTGTTTCTTTGCCGTATAATAGAAAGTTTTGGGATTTAAAAGCGCCTTGGTACTCTGGGATGACACAAGGGTATAGTATCAGCTATATGTTGAGATACTATAAACTAACATCCGACAAGAGAGCTCTTGACCTAGTTGAAAAATTGGCTTATGCTATGTTGCAACCACAAAAAGAAGGTGGAGCGATATCTACTACTCCAGAAGGGTATGTATGGATTGAAGAATATCCAAATTCAAAAAGATCTCCTCAAGTATTGAACGGGTACATAAATGCACTAATTGGTCTTAAGGAATACACTGATTTTTTTCCTCGTGATACAGCGGCCTGTAGGATTTTAGATGATACCTATTACGGTTTAGTCCACAGTTTGGAATACTTTGATAGCCCAACCTGGAGTTATTATAACCGTGCAAAGAAAAGTATCCCTAATAAATATTTGAGGTATCAGATTTATGAAATGAAACATCTCTACGAAATTTTTGGTGATGAAGTATTTGAGTATCAAAAAAGAATTTGGAGTACCATGGTTTTTAATAAATTCATTCGTGATAAGTCAAAGCACCATAGATTTCGAGAGCACAATATGTCCGAGCCAATTAAGAAAATTCACCAAAACAAATATGGAGTTCCCTTAAGTGATACATTATTTGTAGCGAGTATAGACTCAACTAACATTGATAAGCTTTCATTCAGACAAAGAAGAAAGTTGAAGTTTCCGAGAGGTATAAATTGGGGGGTGGTATCAAAATGTGACTCTTTGGAAAGTGTGAATTTTCTTAAATTAGTTACCAATGTCGAAGTACCTCTTGCGAAGTTCCAGATTTTCACTAAGCAAGACGGTATCTTAAAAGAGGTCTCTTATATGTCTTTCGCAAAGTCGAATACTGTCTTTTTGGCTTTTGAAGATAATGTTGACCCAAATAAATTATTTTTCCACTTTGATCGATCGAAAACAACGAAAAATATTTCAATATCTACGATTGATTTTTACAATACAAATATTGTTAAGCCACCATTTTATGCCCATTTCAAATCAAAGATATATGAGCTAAAAAAGGAAAAAGAATATCTGATCAAATTTGATGAGTATAACACGGATAAAGCTGTAATATTTTATAAGCACAGTACAAATAGGAAAATAATGAAAAAGTCGAAGTGGAAGGCACTTAATGTTACTGCCAAAGATTTTACTCCTCAAGATTCCGGTTCCTATCAATTTATGGTTGTCTTTGACTATTTAAGTCCAATTTCTATGATGGGAGAGTTTAGTATAGATACTAAATAGCAGTATCCCTAGTATTCATAGCAAATCTGATTGAAGCAGTTTTTGATTATTCAATTTTAAAATCATTTTTATGAAAGCAATTGTTTGCACTGCATATGGTTCTCCAGAGGTTTTAAAACTTCAAGAAGTAGATAAACCTGTGCCTAAAAAAGAAGAAATACTTGTGAAAATAGTTGCAACTGCTGTGAACTCAGGAGATGTGCGAGTCAGAAGTCTTGATGTCAAGGGTTTTATGAAGCTATTGATGCGTATTGTTCTTGGCTTTAATAAGCCTAGAAAGCAAGTATTGGGAACTGTTTTTTCTGGTGTAGTCGAAAGTAAAGGTGGGGTAGTTACTAACTTTAAAGAGGGGGATAAGGTATTTGGAATGACAGGTTTTCAATTTGGCGCCTATGCTGAATATATGGCTATAAGTCAAAAGAGTAATGTTATAAAAATGCCTCGAAATGCTACCTTTGAGGAAGCCACGGCAATAGTCTTTGGAGGTCAATCAGCTATTCATTTTTTAGAAAAAGCGCAGATAGATAAACGCTCAGCACAGGAAGTCTTAATTGTTGGATCTACTGGTTCTGTTGGATCGGCTTCGGTTCAGATCGCTAATTATTATGATGCGAATGTAACTGCCGTTTGTAGTTCGAATGGAGAGAGACTAATGAATGAACTAGGCGTCAAGAACTATGTGTTTTACGACAAGCAGGACTTTACTAAATTATCAGCTAAGTTTGATGTGATTTTTGATGCAGTTGGTAAAACCAATAAACAGGAATGCAAGGAGCTATTGGCAGATGGTGGAATTTACGTCAGTGTGAATAAAGGATTTGCTTCTGAAACTGTTGGGCAACTCGAACAACTAAAAACATTATTTGAGCAAGGTGAATTGAAAGCTGTTATTGACAAAACCTTCCCAATGGATGGAATAGTTGATGCTCACAGATATGTTGATACTGGAAGAAAAAAAGGGAATGTAGTGTTAACAATAGCGAAGTAATTCTATCCTTTTAGTTGCCAAGAATGCTTGCTTATATGTTTAGCGCCATTTTTTTTAGAAAACCTTTATCTAACTAATGGATTAGGTTCAGGCTAAATCGTTTCCTTAAAAATCAGTACTTTAGAAGTGGAATATAACATTATCACTAAAACTGAATAGTATGAAAATATTGAATCTTGCATTTTGGATTTTGAGCGTATTGCTATTAATAAGTTGTGACCAAAATGAAGAAATCGTGTATCACACCGATGAAGCCGCAGTGATCGAAGAGGAACCAATTGGTAATGCGTCTAGTGAAGATAGTCTTGTTATTGCTAAAGATTCAATGCAGATTGAGAAAGATGGGCGTATGGAACGCTTTTTAGAGTTACTTTATTCTCGCTCTCAAGAAAATCAAATCAGAGTGCCATATGAAAGGTTGAATCCGAGAACCGCCAAGCATTTATTTACTTATAATGATGAATTTATCGGTATAGATATAAACGTGGACGGTTTTACTTACAAAAGTATTTATAGCATCAATAATGAGGACACAATTATTCGCTATGTATCTGTCATTCCAGAAATAGAAATGGAGGGAAGTTTCATTAATTATTTTGACAAACCAACTTTAGAATATCATTTTCAAAATGATGAGTTAATGAAAATAACCTGCGTTAATCCCAACGATAGTTTGTTTGAGAACCCTTACAAGAACTTGACTAATTCTGAATTAGCATATACAGCTGATACTCTCAAGTTGAAGCTAAAAAATTACTTCTATGTTGACAGCTTGAAATTTAATTTTGAGGGCGATTGGAAGTATATCCAAAACAATGATAAATATATGTTTAGTACTCAATTGAGCCGCACAGGAAGCTTTGTCTCGGGTAGCTATTGTGCATATACTCTGAATCAATACGATTGTGAAAATGAACAGCAGGGAGGCGATCGTTGTACGGTTAATGGATATGTTATTCAAGATACTTTATTTGTCAACTATCATAGTTGTTATGCTGGAAAAAAGGGCACTGCTAAGTTATATTTTGAGAATGATACGTTAATCTGGGATAATCAGTATCGCCCTGATGGAAGTCTCGCAATAGAGATAGGCAAACTATTAGCGAATTGATCGTTAAACGGTGCTACAACAATAACATTATCAGTTTTATATATAGTGCTCAACTTATTATTTGTGAAAATCACAAATAGAAGATTGCTAGTTATACAATTCGATTATTCTATAATCAGAACTCGGAGTACATTTGAATTAATATATCATTAATAACTAGTACTATGCGTCGTTTTTCAATCATTTTATTAACATTCACTTTACTGATTTTATCTTACCATTCAACAGCTCAAGAATACATAGATCTTTTCAAGTCTGATTATGCGATTTCACCTTCCAATGCTTTTGATAGTACGAATGATAAGACTGATTTGCATGAAGTAAATGGAGATTTTACTCTTCCTGTAGAGCTAAATGATCGCTTTGCTTTTTTAACGGGGTTGACTTATGAAAAATTATCAGCTTCTTTTAGTCCTAATGAACGGGAGGAATCTCTTACAAGTTTAACCTTGAAAATAGGAGGGAACGTTAAGCACAATTCAAAATGGAGCGGAACGTATATGATTCTCCCCAAGATCTCATCAGACTTGAAAAGAATGTCAAACCGAGATCTTCAAATTGGAGGTGTTGTTTTAATGAAGTGTGAAAGATCATCTCAGTTGAATTATAAATTCGGAGTTTATGCCAACAGCGAATTGTTTGGAGCTTTTATAGTTCCAATTCTTGGGTTCTATTACCAAGACCCTTCTGAAAAATTTGAAGCGAAAGTACTTCTACCACTTTCTGTTGACCTCAATTATTCAATGACGAATAAATTCCGATTTGGTTTAAACTTTAAAGGACAGGTGAGAACCTATAATCTCAATGACCAAATTGATGCTGAGCAAAATCGATATTTAGCGAGGTCAACAAACGAATTATTGGGTTATATGCAGTATTCAACAAAAAGGGGTATAAATTTTCAACTCGGATTTGGACATACTGCTGGAAGATCCTTTCGAATATATGAAGATAAAGTGGCTATGGGTATGCCTCTTTTATATATTGACGATAATCGTCAACAAATCAATTTGGATTTCTCTGATGGATTCTTGTTCAAAGCATCTGTCTTTTACCGTTTGGATTTAAGTAATAGAAATTGAGCTAGAGGCTAGAGGTCTTGAGAAATTATTCTGCATGATCTAAAGAAAGTTTAGAAACGAACACCGATAACACAAACATCATCAATTTGCTCAAGATTACCTTTCCAATCATTAAATGCTTCAAGCAGCAGTTTTTTTTGCTCATCTAGGTTTTTATCTTGACTTTCAAGGAGCAACTTCTTAAATTTTACGGGTTTAAATTTTTTTCCGTATTCACCACCGAATTGATCTGCAAACCCATCAGAGAATAAATATATTGTATCGCCTTTGTTGATACTAACCTTATGAGTTGTGAATGGAACGGACTTACCAAATTTACCTATTGGCTGTTTATCCGCTTTAATAACCTCCACTTCTTTTTTTCCATTTCTAATAATCCATAATGGATTGTTTGCACCTGCCCAGAGAAGTTCTTTTTGATTTAAATCGTATACACAAATACTTATATCCATTCCATCTTGCACATCTGCGCCAGTTTTGGTGTAAGTATCAACAACAATATCTCTCGTAGCATTCAGTATAGCTCCAGGATCTGTAAGGTTCAATTCGTTGACAGCTTTGTTTAAGGCATTGGCGCATACCACCGAAACCATAGCTCCTGGAACTCCGTGTCCTGTGCAATCAGCTGCAGCAAACATCGTTAAGCCCTTTTTTGCTTCCATCCAATAGAAGTCTCCTGAAACTATATCTTTTGGCTCATAGAGAACAAAAGACTCAACAAAATAGGATTTAACGAGTTTTCGGGTTGGAAGAATCGCGTCTTGAAGTCGCTTTGCATACTGCATAGAGTCAAGAATCTCTCTGTTTTTCTCCTCAACGATCTCCTTTTGCTGTTGGATCAATTTATTTTTAGCCTTGATTCGTTTGTTATCTCGTATTTTAATATAAATACTGACAATAGAGTATATAACAATCAATATTAGCAGTATGGATCCAATGATTAGATAAAACACTTTCTGTTCTTCACCTTTTCTTTTCTCTTCTTCAATCTTCTTCGCTTTGTTTAGGTTTTCGATCTCCAATTCTTTTTTTTCAGCCTGATATTTTTCAGCAAGTTCTTGCGTTAATTGTGCTTTATCTATTCTGTATATCGAGTCATTTATATCGTTCACAGTGCTATAACTGATCGCCGCTTCTTTATAGTTTTTTAGTCGGTATTGCAAATCGGCATCATTTAAAAATAATGAGTATGCTTCTCTTGTGTATTTATTATCGCCAACGATATCTTTAGCTTTAGCAATATACTTTGCTGCATTTTCAAGATCACCTTGTTTGCGCAAAGCTCTTGCATATGAGAAGTACCACACTGCTGAATTTTTATTGTTTACTTGATGTTTTTCGAAGAATGAAATACATTTTTCAAAATAGTCTAAAGCTGTTTCCAGTTCATCCTTCATCAAGTAAGTATTGCCTAGGTTTCCATAAATATTAGGGTCAATTGACTTTAGCTCTTTCATTAATTTTTCCGCACGATTCAAGTAGAAAAGACTGGAGTCTACATTTGTTAATTTCATATAGTTCAACCCAATATTCATTTGAATAAGTTGAACTCCATATGCGAAATTTTCATTTTTAAACGTTCTTAAACAGTTTTTAAAGTACTTGTTGGAAGCTTCAAACTGCTTCTGTTTTCTTAGAATGATTCCAATATTAGCCTCGCATTTGCCTACATCAAGATCACTATTTAAAGACGAATACTGATCTATTGCCTTTAAATAAAATTGAATGGACTGCTGATAAAGACCTTTTTCGTCAGCTATTATTCCTTTGACTTTATTAGCAAAGGCATTAATAGACTCAAAACCTTGTTTGTCAGAATTTGATAGTACGTAATTTACCAGGCTGTCCGTAAGTTCATAGTCTATGTACTTTCCTTGAAAAGCAACCTGATTTATTGCTTGTAAGTGTTCTTCACTAGGTGCTAAATTGAGGAGTGAATCAACTTTTTTTTGATACTCTTGAATAGAGAATTGACCATGTAATAAACTTGGTACTATAAAAACAAGTAATAGTAGTGTCTTAATATTCATTTCACCCTAAAAGTAAAAAAAGAAAACTTTGAAAATAAGTTTCTTTCATTTAAATCTAAGAATGAAGGTGTTAAGGACAGTTTTCGCAGAGAGATGCTGTAAAGCTAAATGATACCTCCATCTTCCATCGTGATGATACGATCAGTTTTATGAGCAAAATCTGAATCATGCGTAACAATCAATAAAGACAATCCTTTTTCTTCTGATAGTTCTTTGAAAGTATTAAAGACGATATCTGAATTCTTGCTATCAAGGTTACCAGTAGGTTCATCTCCCATTATTATCTTTGGCTCGTTGATTAATGCTCTTGCAATTGCGACACGTTGTTTTTGTCCACCTGACATACGGTTGACTACTTTTAATGCTTGATCTTCTATTCCTAGCGTCTTTAGTTTCTCATAAGCATCGTGTTCTATTTCTTTTTCAGACTTAGCACCGAGTTTTAATGCAGGAAACATTACGTTGCGAAGCACTGTAAATTCAGAGAGTAGATAATGGAATTGAAAGACGAAGCCAATGTCTTCATTACGAATCTTAGCTAAATCATTTTTAGTTAAACCAGAAGTCAAACGGTCATTGATGAAAAGTTCACCTTCGTAATCTGTATCCATCGTTGATAGAATATAGAGTAGTGTTGATTTACCACATCCTGATTTCCCCATAATCGATACGAATTCTCCAGCATCAATTGACAAAGAGATATCCTTTAAGGCGTGAAAGTCGACAGGATTCCTAAAGTATTTATTTACGTTTTTTGTCTCTAGTACTGTCTTCATTATTGTCCTCTTATTATTTCAACAGGGTCGATATGTTGGGCTTTCTTAGATGGGAAGTATCCCGCGAAAAATGTTGATACCATAGAAAAAGTAAATCCGATAACATAGTAAATAGGGTTGTAACTCACAGGGTATGTATTTACTGTG